>CAJXHQ010000514.1 GCA_913054485.1 uncultured Paracoccaceae bacterium | reverse complement strand
CGAGTTGAAAACCAGCGTCGCCGAAATGGTGGCCGCCGCCCGCGCACGTATCGAAGAAGTTGAAATCAACCAGATGATTCCGATGATCGAGGACCCCGAAGTGGTGATCGTCGACATCCGCGACGTGCGCGAACGCCAGAAGCTGGGCTATATCCCCGGCAGCTTCCACTGCCCGCGCGGCATGCTGGAATTCTGGGTCGACCCCAAGAGCCCGTATTTCAAAGAGATCTTTGCCGAAGACAAGAAATTCGTCTTCCACTGCGCCTCCGGCTGGCGCTCGGCCCTGTCCGTGGCGCTGCTGCAGGACATGGGATTCGAGGCCGCACACCTGCGCGAAGGGTTCTCGGCCTGGGCCAAGTCCGGCGCACCGGTGGAAACGCCTGAACCGCGCAGCTGATCCACAGCCCGATGCGGCGCTGCAAAATAAGATTCCCAATGCGCTTCACGGCGCATTGGCCAGGGGTCAGCTATGGGCGAGCCGCCGCGACACGGAGTCTGCGGCCAGCTTAACCAATGCGCCGATACGGTCTTCGTCACCCTCTTTCAGGTTCACGTCCGGCACCGACACGCCAAGCGCCGCGACGGCTTCGCCATCGGGCAGATGGATGGCCGCCCCGTATGAGCGGATCCGGTCGCGGAACTCGCCCGCGTCGATGGCAAAACCGCGGGCGCGGGTGATCTCCATCTCGGCATCCAGCTTCTCAAGCGAGGTGATGGTACGGTCCGTATAGGCCTGCAGATTGCCCGCCAGCCGCCCGCGCATCCGCGCGTATTGTGCCGCCAGAATGGCCTTGCCGGTACCCACGCAATAGATCGGCGCAGCCCCCGCCACCGGATTCCAGAGCGGATCGGCTGGGTGCTTTCGATCTTGTCGATATAGACGATGCCCAGGCCTTCGGCCACCGCAAGGTAGATCGCCTCGCCGGTCTCCGCCGACAGCATCTGCATCTCCTGCGCTGCCAGTTCGCGCAGGTTGAAATTCTCCACCACGCCGCGGCCGACCTGCCAGGTCTTCAGCGTCGCCTGATAGCGCTTGTCCTCGGTCGGGCGCACATAGCCAAGCGCGGTCAGGGTCTGCAGCAGCCGGAAAACGTTGGATTTGGTCAGCCCCAGATCGCGCGACAGCTCTGACACGCCCCGCGCTCCGCGCCCGGCGGCAAGGGCCTCCAGAATCTGCAAGCCCTTGGACAGGGTGCTGTCCACCTTCGGGGGTTTGGCCTCTGCGGCCTGCTGCTCGTCTGCCACGCTGCTGCGCTCCTATCTGGCTGCCGTTTCCCCGTTATGACCCAGTTCACCGCGGTTGTCCCGCGCATCGCCTGACAAAAACGCCGGGGGTTCATGCACCCCGACAGGCGGCACGTTGCCGTCAAAGCGGGCGATCTCCACAAAGGCCGAATGCGCCGCAGGCCCCTGCGACAGCCGCGAGGTGCGCAGATCGCGAGTCAGAACGTTGGGGTTTCCGTGCCGGTCGCGCTGCTGCGGATGGGCAAAATCAGGGTCATACCAAGCCCCGTTCCACAGGAAGAGACAGCCCTCGGCCACATCGTCCGTCACCCGTGCGCCTGCAAGGCAACGCTCCTGCCCGTTGAACAGTTCGACCACCTCACCATCCGTGATGCCGCGGACGCCGGCATCGGCGGGATGGATCAGAACCGGTTCCAGCCCTTTGATCTTGGCGGCCTTGCTGGCTGAGCCATTGTCCTGCTGCGAATGCAGCCGGGTTTCCGGCTGGCCGGACAGCAGCGCCAGCGGATAAGCCGCGGCCTCCCCGCCTGCTCGCCCGCGCGGCGGCAGCCAGGCGGCCTGCCCCGGGCAATCGCTGTAGCCAAAGCCGCTGATCACATCCGAGGCCAGCTCGATCCGCCCGCTGGGGGCCGGCAGCGCATGTGCTTCGGGGTCAGCGCGGAAGTCCGACAGGAACACCCGCTCCGGAGCCGGATCGGGGATTTCGATGATCCCGCCAGCCATCGACCCCGAAGCCCCGGCCCCGGGCCGCACCCGCTGGTTCACGCTGGACGATCCGGCGACACAGGCGCGCCTGAAAGTTGGCCCGCGCGCGCTGTGCTGGGTTGTCGGCACCCATGGTCTGGACACAGTGATTGCCGCCAGCCCGGTGGATCTGGGAGAGGTGGTGTTCCTCCAGCGCGGCGAGCGCACATGGCGCTTGACCGTGCCAGCCGATGGCCACCTGCCCGAAGGCGGGCTGCTGCCGGCCCTCATCGAATGGTCGCCGGGCCCGCATCCCTCTACCGGGCAGAAGGATCTGGGTGTCACGCTGTCATCGGTGATGCTGACGCATCCGGAGCCGGCCAAGCTGCAGGCTACGCTGAAAGCGCTGGGGGTGGATCATCTGGCCCGCGTCGAGGAAGGCGCGGCGGCGCTGGCTTTTGAGCTGGACAGCCCCAAGGGCGCGGTCCGCATCGATTGATCAGGCAGGCGGTCCCGCGGGGGCCGCCTTTTTCTTTGAGGGAAGATTACACATGACGGCAGCCGCCACACCCCAGGTCACCGCGTTTTTCGACGTTGACTCCAACACGATTTCCTACGTTCTGCGCGACCCCGCCAGCATGTCCTGCGCGGTGACCGGCTGCGTCATAGATCTGGACTATGCCGCCGGGCGGCTCACCTTCGAAAGTGCCGACCGGATCATCGCCTTCATCGAAGAGAACGGCCTGACGCTGGAGTGGCTGATCGAGACCCATGTCCACGCGACCACCTGTCGGCGGCTCCCTATATCCAAGGCAAGCTTGGCGGCAAGATCGCCATCGGCGAAGGCATCATGGCGGTTCAGGAGGTCTTCGGAAAGGTTTTCAACGAGGGCACCGAATTTGCCCGCGACGGCTCGCAATTCGCCTTCTAAAGGACGGCGATAGCTGCCAGGTCGGCACGCTGGAGGTAACGGCGCTGCACACCCCCGGCCACACACCCGCCTGCATGGTGCATGTAGCAGGGGATGCGGCTTTTGTGGGGGATACCCTGTTCATGCCGGATGCGGGCTCAACGCGCTGC
>CAJXHQ010000513.1 GCA_913054485.1 uncultured Paracoccaceae bacterium | reverse complement strand
CGACGATTTCATCCAGCGCGTCTGAGAAAAAGGCCGACGACACAACCGAGGCAACGGCCAGGGCGAGGCCAAAAGTGGTCATGGCGCTGCGGACCGGCCAGCGCAGCAGGCTGCGCAGGATCATCACGGTGGGCTGCGACAGGCGCAGGCGGCGCATCACGGTATCCGCTACCGATTGTTTGAAGCGCGGCGGCGCGGGCGGCTGCATTGCGACAGCCGGTGCCAGGCGGGCCGCCTTCAGCGCGCTGCGGACAGCCCCCAGCGTGGTGGTCAGCAAGGCGGCCAGCGCGGACAGCGCATAAACCCAGTAGGACACGCTGTAGATCAGGAAAGGGAAATCGAAGAAGCGCGCGTAAAGCACCGCCAGCGACCGCGCCAGCCAGGTCCCTGCGGCCCAGCCGATGGCGATGCCTGCAAAGGCCACAAGCGCAGCCAGCATCAGGTAGTGCAGGCAGACTTCGAAATCGGAATAGCCAATGGCTTTCAACAAGCCGATCTCGGCCCGCTCCAGCGCCACGATGCGGCCCATCACCATGCTGACCAGGAACGCCGAGATGCCGAAGAAGATCGGCGGCAGCACCATGGCTGTGCCTTTCAGCTGGGAAATCTCAGCGTCTATGATGGCATGCGAGCCCTGCTCATCGCGCAGAATTGCCCCCTGTCCCCCATAGGGCTCCAGCAGCTGATCCAGCCGGAAAACCACCTCTTCCGGGCGGACCCCGCGGGCGATCTTCAGCGTCAGGTCGTTGAAGGCACCTGTCATGTCGAAAGCGGCTTCCGCTTCTTGGGGCCGCATCCAGATGATGGCGAAGGTCTCGCTGTCCGGCATCAGCGCGCCGGGGCCGAGGGTGTATATGAACTCCGGTGACAGGGCGGTGCCGGTGATCGTCAGCGCGCGCTTGCTGCCATCGAGATTGGCCAGGAAACTGTCCCCGGGCGAAAACCCGTTGGACAGGGCAAAAGGTTCATTCACCACTACCTCACCCGGCGCATCCGGCCAGCGCCCGCTGCGCAGGACTGGAACGTTAAGCTGCGGCATGCCGGTTTCGGGCAGCGACAGGATCCGCCCCACGGCTCCCTTCACGCGCCCCGGCAGCTCCAGATTGGCAAAGCCGTTGACCCGCGCATCCAGCGCCAGCACCCCGCTCACCGAGGCCAGCTCTGGCAGCAGGCTGTCCGGAACCCGGCGCGCCGAGGCAAAGACATCAGCAAAACGGTTCCTGCCGTAGTAGGCATCCTGGGTGCTTTCCAGCGCCTGGTGCATTCCAACTGCGGTGAGCAGGATCGCCACACCGCAGGCCAGCACCATCGCAATCGCCAGCGCCTGCACCCAAAGCCGCCTGAAGTCCCGCAGCAGTTTCCGGTCAAGCGCCTGCACGTGTCACCAGCTGATTTCGGCAGGCTCCAGGCGCTGCGCGTTGCGGTGAATGCGGCTGATCCTGCCGTCCTGAAAGAACAGAACCCGGTGCGCGATCTTCTGGATATCCGCGTTGTGGGTGATCACCACGGTGCTGGTGCCGAACTCCTTGTTGATGCCGTGCAGCGTTTCCAGAACCTGAATGCCGGTCTTGCTGTCCAAAGCTCCGGTGGGCTCATCGCACAAGAGGACTTCAGGCCGTTTGGCAACCGCACGGGCGATCGCCACCCGCTGCTGCTCCCCGCCTGACATCTCGGCCGGGAAGTGGTCCATGCGATGGCTCAGGCCAACCAGCTCAAGCGCTTCAGCGGCCGGCATCGGATTACGGGCCACATCTGTCACCAGCTGCACATTCTCCCGCGCTGTCAGGCTGGGCACCAGGTTGTAGAACTGAAAAATAAAGCCGACATGATCCCGCCGGTACCTAGTCAGCTGACGGTCCGTCAGGCTGGTCAGTTCCTTGCCGCGAAACCAGACTTGGCCGCTGGTCACATGATCCAGACCGCCAAGAATGTTGAGCAAAGTGGATTTCCCGCTGCCAGACGGTCCCAGCAGCACTGCCAGCTCGCCGCTGAACAGTTCCAAGTCGACCCCGTCCAGGGCAAAGACCTTAATCTCACCGGTGTCGTACACCTTGGTGACACCCTTCATGGTGAACACAGGCTGTGCCAAACCACACTCCTTTCATAACACACCTTACCACGCCTGGCATTTCGGTCACATGATCTGCCTCAACCGGCAGCGACAGTGCCTGTGAACGGAGCCATATGCAGTGATACCCTGCCTTATGTTTACGGAAGGCAGATAATCGACGCTGCTTTCCGGTGTCCCGGGAGGACCGGTATCGGCGCTGGCCATCCGCAGCAGCCTGTACCAATGGCGGGCATGGGCTGATCAGCTTTCCAAGTGAACTATCTCGTCGCGAATTTGCATTAGGGACTATCCGCCCCAAAGCGGATACCTGGATCCGACTGGGTTGCACCTGCTGCGAAAGCTGGCTCCGTCCCGCATGTCGGTCACTCGCCTTTAGATAATGCTGCTCGGCGAACGAATGGCAGGTCTGGTGAAACTGCAGCGCGGCACCAGATCGGCTTGCCAGCACCTGCTCTGGGCCGGTCTCGCCTGACAGTGCGACCTTGCGCCCTGGACTTTGTAAGGGGGTCTTTCTGCGCATAACGGCATCGGTGGAAATTGCGAAATGGAATGAAGGCGCATGCAGAGTTCAGCAAGCGGACTGTTCATTCCATTTTCTCAGCTGCGGCAGACTATAGCTTACTTCTCCTTCCAGAATGCAGGGCACTTCACTTAGAAAGGAGGCAACAGAAGGATGTAAGCATGCGCGTCGAGGATATGGAGTTGTTTGAACGTATAGCTGCAGTCGGATCGGTTTCCGCTGCGGGTAAGACGCTTGGTTTGTCGCCGACCGTCGCAAGCGAGCGTCTGGCGAGACTCGAAAAAGAACTGTCCTGCACGCTTGCCCACCGGACCACCCGCAAATTGACGTTGACGGAAGAGGGCCGGAACTTCCTGGCACATGTGCGACCGTGTCTGTCGTCAGATTTTTCCGGAGAGCTGAGGCTGTATCGTAACGGGGGCTCTG
>CAJXHQ010000512.1 GCA_913054485.1 uncultured Paracoccaceae bacterium | reverse complement strand
GCTCGGCTGGAATCCGGTCGGCGACATCCGCCTTCAGCCCGACGCGGCGCAGTTTTTCCACCGCTATCCCGCGCGCTTCTTCCACCGGGCGTTTCAGCGAGCCGCGCAGCAGGCGGAAAGCGACGTTCTGCCAGACCGGCAGCGAGTCAAACAGCGCGCCGCCTTGGAACAGCATGCCGAACTTGGCGAGAAAAGCATCGCGGTCGCCGGCATCTGCCGGCTTGCCATCTACAGTGATCTGGCCATGGTCCGGCTGGATCAGACCCAGCACGCATTTCAGCGCCACCGATTTGCCGGTGCCCGAGCCGCCAATGATCACCATCGAGGAACCCTTGGGGATCTCCAGGTTCAGGCCTTGAAGGACGCGGTTGCCGCCAAAGGCTTTTTGGACGTTTTCCATGCGGATCATAGCGAGAAAAACACCCCCGTCAGAACGAAGTTGGCGGCGAGGATCAGAATGGCGGCAGCCTCGACCGAGGATTTGGTGGCCCGGCCCACGCCCTGCGCGCCGCGGCCCGATTCCATTCCGTAGTAGCAGCCCATCAGCGCCGCGATGCCGCCGAAGGCGCAGCCCTTGACCAGCGAGGAGACGACATCGCGCAACTCCAGGAAATCAACGGTGTTCTTGAGGTAGGCGGCGGCGTTGAAACCCAGGTTCTCGGTGGCCACCACATAGCCGCCAGCCACGCCGATGATGTCGCCGATTCCGACCAGCACCGGCACGGTGATCAGGGCTGCCGCCACACGGGGCGCGACCAGGTATTTCATCGGGTGGGTAGACAGAGTGACCAGCGCGTCGATCTGCTCGGTCACTTTCATGGTGGCAATCTCAGCGGCGATGGAGGAGGTCACGCGCGCCGCGATCATCAGCCCAACAAGAACCGGGCCCAACTCGCGCACCATGCCGATGGCGACGATCTGCGGCACCACGGCCTCGGCGTTGAAGCGCGCGCCGCCGGCGTAGATCTGCAAGGCCAGCGCGCCGCCGGTGAAGATCGCGGTCAGCCCCACAACCGGCAGTGACAGCCAGCCGATATTCAAAAGCGCCACCAGGAATTCGCGCGGATAGAAGGGCGGGCGCAGCATATGGCTGAGGGCGCCGCCTGCAAAAATGGAGATCCGCCCGGCCGAAGCCAGCGCGCCCAGCACCGTACGGCCCAGCTGGCCGGGGATCGCCAGAAAACTCATCCCCGGTAGGCCCGCGCGTAGCGGTGGCCGAGCGAGGTCAGGATCTCATAGCCGATGGTGCCGGCGGCATCGGCCAATACGTCAACGGTCTGGGCCGCATTCAAAAGGCTCAGGCTTTCGGGCACGGCCTGCAGATCGGTGATGTCGATTGTGATCAGGTCCATGGAGACACGGCCCACGATCGGGCAGGCCTTTCCTTCGGCAAATGCCGCGATGCCGCCGGATCCCATGGCCCGGATCAGCCCGTCAGCATAGCCCGCCGCCACCGTGGCAATACGTGAGGGGCGCGCGGCGGTCCAGGTATTGGAATAGCCCACAGTCTCGCCCGGCATGACCTCGCGTACCTGGATGACCGGCAGGTCTAGCGAGACCACCGGCATAGCCTCCGCATAGGGCGCGCCGCCGTAAAGGCCGATGCCCGGTCGGCAGAGGTCGAAGTGGTAATCAGCACCCAGCAGGATGCCGCCGGTCGCGGCCAGCGAGCGCGGCACCTCGATCCCGTCGGTCAGCTCGCGGAACTCCCGAAGCTGGCGGGCGTTCATCTCGTGGTCCGGTTCGTCGGCACAAGCCAGGTGCGACATGATCAGTACCGGCCCCTGCCCCAGTGCGATCTCTGCCACGGCGGCCCATTCGCCGCGCTCCATGCCCAGCCGGTTCATGCCGCTGTCCAGCTGGATGCCGAAAGCATGGCCGGGCAGCGCCTCAAAGTGGCGCAGCATCTGGTCGACCGAGTTGAGCATTGGTGTGAGGTTGAAATCGCGCAGCAGCCTGGCGTCTTCCTCCATATGGCCGGAGAAGACCGAAATCCCAACGCCCGGACCTACCGCACGGCGCAGCGCCACGCCCTCCTCGGCAGCTGCCACGAAGAAATTCCGCGCGCCTGCATTGGCCAGCGCCTTGCCGGCCCGGCCCGCATCCAGGCCATACCCGTTGGCTTTGACCACCGCAGCGGTCTCGCAATTGGTTTTTGCATCCAGGCTGCGCCAGTTGGTGGCGAGCGCGTCGAGGTCGATGGTCAGTTTTGCTGTGCTCATGGGCACCGTTCATGCCATGCGGGCGGTCAACGTCAAGGGGAAAGCGCCTGCCACGCGCCGGACTTAGGCGGGATGCGGCCCGGCTGCCGCGCCCAAAGATTTTCTGAAAATCTTTGGCAAGAGTTTCCGGGAAAACTCTTGTGCTGCGCCTGACGGTGCGGTGGCCGCCGGCGGGGATATCTGCGGCAGAGGAAACAGATACAATCGCCCCTTATGGGCCTTGAGCCACGGTGCCGCCTCGGGCAGTAAGGGGCATGGCAAAGACAAAAACCTTCTCCTGCTCCGCTTGCGGTGCATCGTTTTCAAAATGGTCCGGCCGCTGTGACGGCTGTGGCGAATGGAACAGCATCGTTGAGGACAAAGCCCTGTCGTCCGGCCCGGCTAAGAAGTCTCTGGGCGGGCGGCGCGGCAGTACCATTGCGCTGACCAGCCTGGCAGCTGAAGAAACACCGCCGCCACGCACCGTCTGCGGCGTCGGCGAGCTGGACCGGGTGCTGGGCGGCGGGCTGGTGCCGGCCTCGGCTATTCTGGTGGGCGGCGACCCTGGCATTGGCAAATCAACCCTGCTGCTGCAGGCGGCGGCGCAATTTGCCAACGCCGGGATCAAGACCATCTATGTCAGCGGAGAGGAAGCCTCGGCCCAGGTCCGCATGCGCGCCCAGAGGCTTGGCCTGCGCGATGCGCCGGTGCAGCTGGCCGCAGAGACCAACCTGCGCGACATCCTGACCACCCTTGAGGCGGAAAAGCCGCAGCTGGCCATTATCGATTCGATCCAGACCATGTGGGCCGATCATGTCGATAGCG
>CAJXHQ010000511.1 GCA_913054485.1 uncultured Paracoccaceae bacterium | reverse complement strand
CTCTATCCCCCAGAGCTCCCCCTTGGGGCCCAACGCCATCACGTCGACCCGCTTGCCGCGTTCGGGCACGAATTCCTCTAGCGAGACGTAGCCGAGACTGCGCAGGTGGCGCGCCACCCCGCGGGCGAGCTTCTGGCCGGGCTGAAGATCATCCATCATGCAATCATGGTGAACAATTCATGAACATTCCGTAAGGGCCATTGGTAAATTTCCCGCCACCCCTTGCCCCGGGGTGCGCCGGGGCCTAACTAGGCCGGGTGGCGGGTTCTGCCCTTCGCGTCTACGGCAGCATTCCGGTGGCCTTAAGCAAATCCGAGGGGGCTGGCTCTGTCCGGATCCTGGTCCGGTTACCTGGCGCCCACCTGTACATACAGGTCCTCGGGAATCAAAGCCAAACGGTTGCGCGCGGTCCCGTCACACTTATCCAGCCCCAAAAGAAAAACCGCGCCTCCCGGTAAGGACACGCGGCCTAGCTGTTTCAATGGCGGACGTTCAGCGGTGGGGCTGGTGCCTCTGGCGGCTGCCGCGTTTGGCCGGCACGCGGACCGGAACCAAGTCATGTGCCACCGGCGTGCCGCGGCGCGGGCCGCCTTCGTCTTCGTCTTGGGCCAGTGCCATAACCGCCCAGGCGAATTGCACGCCCGCAAAGACGATCCCGTTCATGAACCACAGCATGAAGACCGCCAAAAGGCCGGAAGAGGAGCTGGAGATCAGCTGCCAAAGGCCCATGATGTCAAACCACAACAGACCCGCCACGAATGCGGCTGCAATGCCAAAGCCGATTGCAACATTGCGAATGTAGAGCTTGATCAGTTCGGGCATCGGGCCTCTCCTTTTCATCAGGTATAAGGTTAGCACCGGACCCCGCGCCGTCCAGCCTAAAATGCCGCTCTGCGGCGAAGGTGAGGCAGCACCCCCCCGGAACGGCCTCGCACGCCAGAAGCCTTTGTGATTTTGATAAAATCCGCTAAATATTGGCCAGAACTGATTTTCTCTCCGGCCAAGGCGCATCACATGTCGAGACAGCGGCGATCCATTTTCAATAGCCCCTCTTTCCTGCCCGTTGCCCTGACCCTGGCAATCATCGCCCTGCCGCTGGCGGTCTGGCGGGATCTGAGGGCGGTGACCGACCACTCCCTGCGCCGGCAGACGGCTGCGCTGGACACGGTTCTAGAAGAAGTGCGCCACTATTATTCAGAAAATGTCATCGGACAGCTGGACCCCGAAGGGCCGACCATGGCGCGCCACGACTATCACGGTGAGAGCGGCGTGATCCCGATTCCCGCAACCCTGTCCATCGAGTTGGGCCAGCACATCAGCGATCACGGCATGGACCTGCATTTCCGTTTTGTGTCGGACTACCCGTTTGAAAGCCGTGAGGCCGTAGAACTCACTGAAAACGAGCTCCGCGCCCTGGAGATTTTCCGCGGCGGCACCGAGGAAGACGAGCTGTACTTCGCCGAGGATGCCCATCCGCTGGATCACGGCATCACCATGCTGACCCCGGTGCGCATGGGTGAAGGCTGCGTGAGCTGCCACATCAGCCACGCCGGAAGCCCGAAGACAGACTGGAAAGTGGGCGATGTGCGCGGCCTGCAGTCTTTCACCGTGCATCAGCCGATTGCCAGCAACCTGATGACCTTCAAATACCTGCTGGCCTACATGGTTGTCGCGGGGGCGTTTGGCATCCTGTTTGCCCGCCACCAGCTGCAGCTGACCAAACGCTTCCGCGCCCTGTCCGAGGAACTCTCCGGCAATAATGAATTCCTCGCCGGGATCTCGATGAAGCTGTCGCGCTACCTCAGCCCGCAAATCTACAAGTCGATCTTCTCCGGCGACAAGGAAGTGGCAATCTCGACCGAGCGCAAGAAGCTGACGGTCTTCTTCTCGGATATCAAGGACTTCACCGAGACCTCCGAGAACCTGCAGCCGGAAGAGCTGACCGGGCTGCTGAACGAGTATTTCACCGAAATGTCGGCAATCGCCGAAAGACACGGTGCCACAATCGACAAGTTCATCGGCGATGCCATCGTCGCCTTCTTCGGCGACCCGGACACCAAGGGCACGGCCGAGGATGCCCGCGCCTGCGTCGCCATGGCGCTGGAGATGCAGGACCGGCTGGAGGAGCTGGCCGGGGACTGGCGCAGCCGCGGTATCGAGACCCCTTTCAAGGCGCGTATCGGCATCAACACCGGCTATTGCAACGTCGGCAATTTCGGCTCTGAGACCCGGATGGATTACACCATCATCGGCGCCGAGGCCAACCTGGCCGCGCGGCTGGAAAGCAGCGCGCCGCCGGGCGGCATTGTGATGAGCTATGAAACCTACGCCCATGTGCGCGACATGGTTGAGGTGCGCGAACGCCCGGCAGAACGCTTCAAAGGCATCCAGCGCGACGTGATCCCCTATGAGGTGGTGCGCGGCGGCAGTGCCGCAGAGACCGCCATCCGCCGCGACGGCACCCGCGTCACTATCGATCTTGCCCAAATCGACGAGGAAACGCGGACACAGCTGGATGCCTTCCTGAAGGGGGCGGCAGGCTGAAACCTTTTGCGCCTGCCTGAAGGCTGCTGGACGCCAGCCGGACCTATGTCTATATGCTCTTGCCGGACCCTCCGGCGGGACACAGAACACCTCATCCAATGCGGGCAGCCGCCGGCTTGCTGAGGGAAACAGGACGTAATTCCATGACTGCCAGCAAACGCATTGTTCTCTCCAGCGACCACGCCGCCATCGGCATGCGGCAGGCCATTGCCGCCCATGCCAAGGCCAAGGGCTGGGAGGTCGAAGACATCGGCCCCAAGACGCCCGAGAGCACCCATTACCCCAAACATGGCGAAGCCGCCGCGCAGCGCGTCGCCTTGGGCGGGGCGGATCTGGGCATCATCCTCTGCGGCACCGGCCAGGGCATCATGATGGCCGCCAACAAGGTGAAGGGCATCCGCTGCGGCGTCTGCGCCGATCCCTTTTCGGCCCGGATGATCCGCGAGCACAATGACGCCAACATGCTGTCCATCGGCGCACGCGTCGTGGGCGAG
>CAJXHQ010000510.1 GCA_913054485.1 uncultured Paracoccaceae bacterium | reverse complement strand
ACGTGGACCGCAAGGAAGAGATGAAAGAGGAAAACATCCGCCGCCGGCTCGATGCCTTCCTGGGCGACGACGTCGAATACGACATGGTCTGGTCCTCGATCTACACCTTCCAGTGCAAGCGCATGGACAGCTTCCGCCACGGCCGCGTTCTGTTTGCCGGCGATGCCGCCCACCAGGTCTCGCCCTTCGGTGCGCGCGGTGCCAACTCCGGCATGCAAGATGTCGACAACCTCGGCTGGAAACTCGGCCTGGTGATCGAGGGTAAAGCGCCCGAGAGCCTGCTGGACAGCTACAATGCTGAGCGTATCCACGGCGCGGACGAGAACATCCTGAACTCCACCCGGTCTACCGACTTCATCACGCCGAAATCGGAGATGTCCAAACTGCTGCGCGATAGCGTGCTGGAGCTGAGCGAGCACTATGAATTCGCCCGCCCGATGGTGAACTCCGGCCGCCTGTCGGTGCCCTGCACCTATGACGGCTCGGCGCTGAACTCGGCCGACGCGCTGAACGGCCCCGAACGCAGCCGCCCCGGTTCGGTCGCGCCTGACGCGCCGCTGGGGGATGAGTACCTGCTGCCCAAGCTGAGCGGCAAGTTCACCCTGCTGACCATCGACGCCGACGCGCCGGACAGCATCGAGGAAAGCGGCATCGAGGTAACCCGCCTGGCGCTGAGCGTGAAGGACGACAAGACCCTGGCGCTGAAAGACCGCTACTTGGGCGACTGCCCCTCGGGCGTCTACCTGATCCGCCCGGACCAGCACGTTGCGGCCCGCCGCCCCAGCTTTGATGAAAACCTCTTCCGCGCAGCCATCCGCCGCGCCACCGGCCAGGAGTGACACCCATGTCCGACTTGAACACCAAACCCAACATTGATGGCGTCGATGATTTCTACGCCGAGCTTCTGGCCGCCCATGAGGGCCTCAGCAAGGACGAGAGCGACGCCTATAACGCCCGCCTGGTGCTGATCCTGGCCAACCACATCGGGGAACGCGCACCCCTGTCCCAGGCGCTGGCTGCTACCGCGCGCAAAAAGGAGGAGTAGCCCGCAATGAAGATCGAACAGATCCACCACGTCGCCTACCGGTGCAAGGATGCCAAGGAAACAGTGGAATGGTACGGCAAGATGCTGAACATGGATTTCATCCTGGCGATTGCCGAGGACCATGTTCCCTCGACCCACGAGCCGGATCCCTACATGCATCTGTTCCTGGACGCCGGCAATGGCAACGTGCTGGCGTTCTTCGAACTGCCCACCAAGCCGGAAATGGACCGTGACCGCAACACGCCGATCTGGGTGCAGCACATCGCCTTCAAGGTGAAGGACCGCGACACGCTGATCGAATTCAAAGAACATCTCGAGGCCAATGGCGTCGAAGTTCTGGGCGTGACCGATCACTCCATCTTCCACTCGATCTACTTCTTTGATCCCAACGGCCACCGGGTTGAGCTGGCCTGCCCGGATCCCGAAGAAGAAGCCATGCTGAAACGCATGGACGAGGTGAAGTGGGATATGCTGGAAGAGTGGTCCCGCACCAAGAAGGCGCCGAAACACGCCGATTGGCTGCACGCCAAAGAGCTGAAGAAGAGCTAGCTTCCAGCATCAGCATGACCAATGGCAACCGGCGTCGGCGCCGGTTGCTCTTTCGTTTTCAGGGGGAAGACATGAGCGAGACCATTCTGTTTGACTACTGGCGCTCCTCTGCCAGCTACCGGCTGCGCATTGCGCTGAACCTAGCGGGGATACCGTACCGGGCGGTTTCAATTGATCTGGTCAAAGGCGAGCAAAAATCGCCCGAGCATCTGGAGCGCAACCCGCAGGGGTTGGTGCCGGTGCTGGAAATTGACGAGCATCGAATGACACAGTCGCTGGCCATTCTGGAGTATCTGGATACAACCCGCGACATGGGGTTGCTGCCCACTGACCCTGCCCAGCGCGCGCGGGTGCAGGCGCTGGCGCATTCGATTGCCGTGGACATTCATCCCGTTTGCAACTTGCAGGTGGTGGGTTTTGCGGCGTCCAAGTCTGACACCCCAGCCGAGGCACGCGTGGACTGGATGAAGCGTTTTATTCGCCCGGGTTTGCAAGCCTTTGAGGTGATGTTGGATGACTTTGATCAAAGCCCTTATTGTGTGGGTAAAACGCCGGGGTTGGCCGACATTTGCCTGATGCCGCAGATCTATAATGCGCGACGATGGGAGGTGGATATTTCCGACCTGCCCCGCTTGTTGGCGGTCGAGGCTGCCTGTGCAGAGAACCCAGCCTTTGCTGCGGCGTACCCGGATCAGGTCCAGCCTTAATTTCAGATATGAGGAATGCGCCTGACCTTGGGGAGGTGCTTAAGCGCCTTCCCAGGGGGAAGGTCAGGCGCGGCCCGGCGGTGCCGGGCTGAATACAGGGTTTCAGAACCGCAATGACAGGCAGGACATGCCGCCATCGAGCTTGGCGCATTCAGTATTGCTGATCTGAACCACTTCGAACCCTTCGCGGTCCAGCATTTCGGCGGTGCGCGGAAAATCGGCGGCCATCAGCACCAGATTATTGAACCGGATCGCATTGGCGGCAGCCTCTTCGCCTTCGGCCACGTGCAGCACGCGGTAGCCGTCAAAACAGCCCGAAGCATCCAGACGTTTGGTCGACAGGATGGTTTCACCATCCATCAGCGAGCAATCGGTTTTGAAATGCAGCACACCCGGAGGGGTAAACACCTCGCGTAGGCTGTGCCCCCATTCGGCGGCGATCTCGGCCAGTTCGGCCACGCCAGCCTCGTCCGTGCGATCCGAGCGACCGACCAGAATTTCCTTGGCGGTCACCAGAATATCGCCGCCTTCGATATGGCCCGGTCCCTTGATCTCTCTCACGTCATCATAGCAGGCGCGGATAGTGGGGGCCATTTCTACAACCTCGCCCATACGCGATGGCGCACCGGGGCGCATCATGATTGCCCCTTGGGGCAGACACAAAGTGGTATCCTCAACAAAGACCGCATCGGGGTAGGCATTCAGCGGGTCCAGTTCGATCACCTCGGCCCCAGTGCTT
>CAJXHQ010000509.1 GCA_913054485.1 uncultured Paracoccaceae bacterium | reverse complement strand
AATGATCCTCCGGATCATTTCCGGGACGCCGCTCACTCCCCACGGGAGGGCGCTTCGCACCCACCCAGGGTCAGGCGCTGCCCTCAATGAGAGCTACGCGGGTTCAGACAGCTTCTCTCCCAGCGCCTTCATCTTGGCGATGCGGTTGTCCTTGTCGGGCTGGATGATGCCGCGCACCTTCTTGTTGACCATACCGGCCATCAGCTTGCCCATCAGCTTGGGCGACTTTGCTCTGGAATAGCGCATCTTGATCAGGCTGCCCTTGCCGACCTCCTCCATCTCGATGGTTTCCTGCATCACCAGCCCCATCGGCATGTTGTAATTGCCGGTGACATATTCGCCGGGGCTCCAGTCCACCACCTCGTAGGGGAACAGATCATCGCCGTGGTAGCAGTGGTAGACGGTGCCCGGTTCGATCTTGCCCTTGTTGGTGTTCAGAAGGTCCACCTTGTCCGCCCCGATCCATTCGGCGCGCAGATCCGGCCTTGTGCAGATGGTGAAGGCCACATCCGGCGAGGCGGCTATGGGGATGATCCATTCCTCCAGCAGCAGATCGTCGCCGGCCTCCACAAAGGCGCGTTCGCAATGACGGCGGTGCTGCCAGGCGGCGCGCATGTCGCGCACCACGTATTCGACCGCACCGATGTGTTCGATCTCTTCGCTGTGGAATTCGTCCTCCGAGAAGAACTCCACCATATCCATCACCCGCAGCGCATCACAGGAGATCAGCGTATAGGCGGTAAGCCCGGTGCGCTCTTTGACTGAGTTCTTCAAGAGCCGGAAGGCGGTGATCACGTCTTGGCCCGCCAGCTCCTGCCGGCCTTGGGTCTCCTGAATGGCGCACTCGCCGTGATGCACCACGATCTTCAGCTCCAGATCGCCGACATGGGCGCAGGCATCGCAGGGGCAGGAGGTGTTGAGGATCATCTTCTCCTTGGCGCGGGCAAAGACGCAGTAGAGCGTTTCGGCAAAATCCAGAATGAACTGCTTGGTCATCACATCGCTTTCAAAGGCATAGGCAAAGACCGCATCGCCTTGCAGGCCGGACACCGCCAGTGGCGCGCGGATCGCCGGGACAAGGTCGCCGAACAGCGATTCCATGATGCCCTTGGCGTGCTCCAACGGGGTTTCGGACATGAATTTCGTGTAGCCGGAAATATCGGCAATGATGAAGAACGCCTTTCGGACGCCGGAGTCCTGTGCAGTCATCGTAGCCTCCTCAATAAATGTGCATCCACTATGCGCCATTTGCCGGGAAATACAAAATGCGCCCGGGCTTGGCCGCGGATTGGCGTAAACCGGCATCGCCCGAAGCCCCGCATCCCCACGGCGGCACGGCCCCTCTTCCACCGCCCGGCAATATCCGTTACACGCTGCCTGACCCCGAGTTCACAGGCGGATTGCGACCGATGAAATTCACTCTTTCCTGGCTGAAAGACCACCTCGACACCGATGCTTCGGTGGCGGAAATCACCGATGCCCTGACCGATCTGGGCCTTGAGGTGGAAGAGGTTTTCGACCCTGCCGAGAAGCTGAAAGACTTTACCATCGGCAAGGTGCTGAGCGCCGAGAAACACCCCGATGCGGATAAGCTGCGCGTCTGCACCGTGGCGACCGATGAAGGTGAAAGCCAGATCATCTGCGGCGCGCCCAACGCACGCGAAGGCATTACCGTGGTGGTCTGCAAACCGGGCATGTATATCCCAGGCCTCGACATCACCATCAGCGTCGGCAAGATCCGCGGTGTCGAAAGCTTCGGCATGATGGCGTCTGAGCGCGAGCTGGAGCTGTCGGACGAACACGACGGCATCATCGAGCTGCCCTCGGGCGAGGTCGGCGACCGGTTCGTGGACTGGCTGGCCGAGAATGACCCCGCCAAGGTGGATCCGGTGATCGAGATTGCGATTACCCCGAACCGTCCCGATGCGCTGGGCGTCTACGGCATTGCCCGTGATTTGGCCGCCCGCGGCGTCGGCACGCTGAAAACTCATGACCACGCGCCGGTGCAGGGCGACTTCCCTTGTCCGGTCAG
Organism: uncultured Paracoccaceae bacterium; assembly: GCA_913054485.1. Classification (GTDB taxonomy): domain Bacteria; phylum Pseudomonadota; class Alphaproteobacteria; order Rhodobacterales; family Rhodobacteraceae; genus FREY01. Next base: position 1,016 of record CAJXHQ010000509.1, on the reverse strand, counting down.
CGTCTCCATTGATGAGGACACGCTGGACGGCTGCCCGCTGTTCACCGGCCGCCTGATCAAGGGCGTGAAAAACGGTCCCTCCCCGCAATGGCTGCAGGATCAGCTGACCGCCATTGGCCTGCGCCCGATTTCGGCGCTGGTGGATATCACCAACTATTTCACCTTCGACCAGAACCGCCCGCTGCACGTCTTTGACGCGGCCAAGGTGCAGGGCAACCTGCGGGTGCACCGCGCCCAGGGCGGCGAAAGCATCATGGCGCTGGACGACAAGGAATACACCTTCGGCGCAGGCCAGATGGTGATCTCTGACGACAAGGGCCCGGAAAGCATCGCCGGCATCATGGGCGGCGCGGAAACCGGCTGCACCGAAGAAACCACCGATGTTTTCCTGGAAAGCGCCTATTGGAACCACGTGCAGATCGCGCTGACTGGCCGCGCGCTGAAGATCAACTCGGACGCGCGCTACCGCTTTGAGCGCGGCGTGGATCCGGAGTTCACTCTGGAGGGGCTGGAACGCGCCACCCAGATGATCCTTGATCTCTGCGGCGGTGAGCCGTCGAGCGTGGTCACCGCCGGCGCGGTGCCGGATCACACCCGTGCCTACAAGCTGGACGCCGCGCGCGTGCAGTCGCTGGTCGGCATGGACATCCCCGAGAGCGAACAGCGCCAGACGCTGACCCGCCTGGGCTTCCGTCTCGAAGGCAGCATGGCCCATGTGCCGAGCTGGCGCCCCGACGTGATGGGCGAGGCTGACCTGGTGGAAGAAGTCGCCCGCATCGCCTCGCTGACCAAGCTGGAAGGCAAGCCGCTGCCGCGTCTGACGCCGGGCATCCCGAAGCCGGTGATGACCCCGATGCAGCGCCGCCTGCAGATGGCGCGCCGCACCTGCGCGTCGCTTGGCTACAACGAGGCCGTCACCTACAGCTTCATCGACAAGGATGCGGCGGCGCTGTTTGGCGGCGGCGATGACGCCACCATGCTGGCCAATCCGATCTCGTCCGAGATGTCGCATATGC
>CAJXHQ010000508.1 GCA_913054485.1 uncultured Paracoccaceae bacterium | reverse complement strand
CTTCACGATCTGGCAGCGGATCTGCACAATGCAGCTCAGGTCCGCCCTCAAAGCCTCCAAAGACAGGCGCACATTCTCAAGCGCTAATCCGGTTTGTTCTGCCAGGCCGCCTGAAAGGACAGTGCCGTCCGGCCTGATCGCCGCCTGGCCGGACACAAATGCCAGCCTGCCCGGTTCAACAATAGATATCTGGGAGTAGCCAAAATCCTGAGCATTGAAGAGAGTGTCAGGGTTCAGGCGCGAAACAACAGTCGGAAACATCGGGAATTCACATTTAACTCATACATCCTCACAGTAATGGATAAAGTACAACTTAAAAACATCTTTATCTTCAGCACACTGAAAATTGCTTACCTCGCGTCAGGCTCCGTGACGCAATGGGCTCAGAAGATCAAACACCGGCCGCGTTCTGCAGCCGGTCCCCATTGCGCCGCCTCAGGCGGTATCTGGCAGTCTGATCCGGCGCCGTTTCACGGCGCCAGCGGCGGTCCCCCCGCCGGTCCAGGGCCGCAACGGGCCCAGGGCAGTCTCAAAAAGGCCAGCCTCAGGAGAGGCCGCCTCAGTAGATGTAGCGGATCTGGTCGGTCCAGTAGCGTTCCACGCGCTTCAGCGAGGCGGTAATGTCCTCGATGCCCTCGGCGGTGATCACGCTCTTGCCTTCCAGGCCTTCGGCGTGGCGCTCAAACAGGCCGGCCACTACGTCGCGGATCTCGCGGCCGCTCTGTGTCAGGCGCACCCGCACCGACCGGCGGTCGATCTCGCAGCGCTGGTGGTGCATATAGCCCATTTCGACCAGCTTCTTCAGGTTGTAGCTGACATTGCTGCCCTGATAATAACCGCGGGTCTTCAATTCCCCCGCCGTGACCTCATTGTCGCCAATGTTAAACAGCAAGAGCGCCTGCACAGCGTTGATTTCCAACACGCCAACGCGCTCAAACTCATCCTTGATAACATCCAGAAGCAGGCGGTGGAGACGTTCCACCAGCGCCAGTGCCTCCAGGTAGCCAGTCATGAACCCTTTATGGTCCTGCTGGCCGATGGGCATCTCGATACTCATCCGATTCTCCGTCTCGAAATTCTGCGTCCTAGATTGAGCAAAATTCCCGAAGAATCAGTTAAACTGGATTTTCTTTATTTTTGAAAGGTTTGCGAGACATCGTGAATCAAGCCCCGCAACTCCTCCGGACCTTCCTTCTGGCCGGTCAGCCATTGGTAGAGATCCGGGTCATATTCCGACAGAAGCTGGTCAAACAGATCCAGCTCCGCATCACTCATCTTCTGCAGGTTTGCCTCGGCATAGGCCTGCAGGATGATATCCATTTCTTTCATGCCCCGGCGCATGGCGCGCATATGCATCCGCTTGATGCGGTTCTCGCGGGTTTCGGTCATTTTCGGATCAGTCTTTCAGTTGCCTGCGCAGGCGCTTTTCCAGTTTGCCCAGCCGGTCGCCGGCCTGGGAAAGCTGCGAACGCAGATCGCGGATTTCAGTCAGCAGCGCCGACACACCGGCATCCAGCGCACCCTCTTCCTCGTCATAGGGGGATTTCACATCCTCACCCTCGCCCGACAGCAGCCAGATGATCGAGACATTCAAGAGCCCCGCCATCATCGACAGCTTGTTTGCACGCGGCTCGGCCAGGTCTTCCTCCCAGGCCAGGGCGGTGGATTTCTTCACCCCGAGGCGCTTGGCAAAATCAGGCAGGGTCAGCCCGGCATATTCGCGTGCGGCCTGCAGCCGGTCGCCGAAGGTGGCGACATCCTCGCCGTACCAGTGATCGTGATATTCCTCGTCGGTCATGGTCTCGGTGGTCATCTGATGTCCTTCCCCCGTTCGTCCTTGAACGGAATTTACGCGCACCCTAGAACATGCTTGCATTGATTACAAACGAGGCCCCGAATGTCTTTCCTTTCTGCGACGCTATCACGCGTCAAACCCTCGCCGACCATCGCCATCACGGCCAAGGCGCAGGAGATGAAGGCAGCCGGGCGCGATGTGATCGGCCTCAGCGCGGGCGAGCCGGATTTCGACACGCCGGCGAATATCCGCGATGCTGCCAAGGCGGCGATTGATGCGGGCAAGACCCGCTACACCGCGCCGGACGGCATCGTCGAACTGAAGCAGGCGATCTGCGACAAGCTGAAGCGCGAGAACGGCCTGGAATACACCCCTGCGCAGGTCTCGGTCGGCACCGGCGGCAAGCAGACGCTGTATAACGCGCTGATGGCCACCCTGAACCCGGGCGACGAGGTGGTGATGGCCGCGCCCTATTGGGTCAGCTATCCGGATATGGTGCTGCTGGCAGGCGGCACACCGGTTGTGGCCCAGACCTCGATCCAGACCAATTTCAAGCTGACCGCCGATCAGCTGGAAGAGGCGATCACCCCGAAAACCAAATGGTTCATCTTCAACTCCCCCTCCAACCCCACCGGGGCCGGGTACAGCTGGGAGGAGCTGAAGGAGCTGACAGACGTTCTGATGCGCCACCCGCATGTCTGGGTGATGACCGACGACATGTATGAGCACCTGGCCTATGGCGATTTCAAATTCTGCACCCCCGCCCAGGTGGAGCCGCGGCTTTATGACCGCACCCTCACCTGCAACGGTGTCTCCAAAGCCTATGCGATGACCGGCTGGCGGATCGGCTATACGGCCCGGCCGGAGGCGCTGATCGGTGCCATGCGCAAGGTGCAGTCGCAGTCGACGTCCAACCCCTGCACCGTCAGCCAGTGGGCCGCAGTTGAGGCGCTGAACGGCACCCAGCACTTCCTGGCCGAGCACAACAAGGTTTTCGTCCGCCGCCGCGACCTGGTGGTGGAAATGCTGAACACCATCGAGGGCATCTCCTGCCCGGTGCCGGAGGGTGCTTTCTACGTATACCTGTCCATTGCAGGGCTGATCGGCAAGACCACCCCCAAGGGCACCGTCATTGAGAATGACGAGGCTTTTGCCACCGCGCTGCTGGAAGAGGCAGACGTGGCCGTGGTCTTTGGCGCGGCCTTCGGGCTTTCACCCAACTTCCGGGTCAGCTACGCTACCTCGGACGAGGCCCTGAAAGA
>CAJXHQ010000507.1 GCA_913054485.1 uncultured Paracoccaceae bacterium | reverse complement strand
AACATCGCCTTTACCATGTTTACCTTCCGTGCCGCCCGATCCGCTTCCCGCTGCTCTTATGTGACTCCGCCTCGTCCCGTTAAGGGCCTCATGAGTCAGGGAATTTCCGGGTTATTCGGGCTGCGGCTCACCGATCCGCATGATTTCCCATTCTAGCGTTATGCCGCTATTGGCGTAAACCTTTTTCCGCACCTCTTCACCGAGCCCTTCCAGATCTGCGGCAGTTGCGCCACCGGCGTTGATCATGAAGTTGGAATGTTTCTCGCTCATCTGTGCGCCGCCCACCATGGCACCGCGCATGCCGGCCTCATCAATCACCTTCCAGGCCTTCAGATCATGCACATCATCCGCCCGCCCGGTGGAGGAAAACCCGGCCGGGTTGCGGAAAGTAGAGCCCGCACTGCGCTCTTTGGTGGGCTGGGTCTCGTCCCGCTTGGCCAGCTGCGCCTCCATGCGCGCATGCAGTTCGCCCGGGCCGCCCGCTGGGCCCTTCAGCACAGCCGAAGCCAGCACAGCCCCTTCCGGGAAAGCCGTCTGGCGGTACTGGAAATCCAGCTCTTCGGCGCTGATGTCCCGGATTTCACCTGCGCGGGTCACGATGGTGCCCGACTGGAACACATCGGCAGTATAGCTGCCATAGCAGCCTGCATTCATCCGCACCGCGCCGCCGATGGAGCCGGGAATGGTGCGCAAAAACGTCAGGTCAATGCCCGCATCCGCCGCCTTGCGCGCCACATGAGCATCCAATGCCGCCGCGCCGGCTGTGACAATGCCGTCCGCCGCCTCGATGGTGTTGAAACCGCGCCCCAGCCGGATCACCACGGCGCGCAGTCCGCCATCGCGCACGATCAGGTTCGAGCCCACCCCCATCGGGAAGACCGGAACCGCCGGGTCCAGCTGTTTCAGGAAGGCCGCAAGGTCTTCGGCATCAGCCGGCTGGAACAGGTAATCGGCCGGACCGCCCACCCGCAGCCAGGTCAGCGAGGAAAGCTCGCGGTTCGGAGTAAGTTTGCCCCGGATGCCATCCATGTTCATATGCCTGCCTCGCTTCTGCTGTCACAGGGGGCTCTAACGCGGAACCGCGCCGGGGACAACAATCGGCTGAACGCAGCCAGGCATCCGGCAGGTTTGCGCGGCCTATCCCTGCCGCTTCAGCGCAGACAGCCGCGCCTTCAGCCAGCGGCCCAGATAGATCACCGGCCAGCGCAGCACCGACATGCCTGCCGTCAGCACCGCCAGCCCCCACCAGGGGCCGTTCTCGTAGGTGACATAGCCCAGCAGCGGGATACCCAGCCCGATCAGCACATAGGCCCGCCGCCAGTGGTTGTCCCGGCTCGGCACCATGGCCAGGATATTCGCCGACAGCGCCCAAATCGCTGCCAATGTCAGGGACAGGGTCATCCCAGCCCTCCCAATGCTGCCGCCAGCGCGGCCCCGGCCAGCACCAGCCCGAGGACTGGCACCATCATCGGCACCCGGAAGGGCGCCTCCGGGGCGCGGCGTTTTTCGAAGATCAACGCAAGGTTCACCAGCACAAACACAGCCAGAAGAATGATCGAGGTCACCCCGGCCAGATCCGCCACCGGCACAAACAGCGCACAGAGGATCACCGCCGCGCCGATCAGCACCGTGGCCAGCACCGGCGTGCCAAACCTCGGATGCACACCGCGGAACACAGCCAGCAGCGGGCTGCGCCGCCCCAGCCCGAACAAGACGCGTGACGCCATGACGATCTGCGCCAGCACGCCGTTCAAGGCCGCAAAAACCGCGATCACCGACAGGAAGGCCCCGCTGCCGCCCCGGGTGCTCTGCCAGACCAGCGCCAGCGGGCCTTTTGAAGCGGCCAGGTCTTCCAGCGGCACCGCGCGCACCGCAGCCCAGCTGACCAGCGCATAGATCACCGAGGTCACCCCCAGCGAGATCAGGATCGCCCGCGGCAGGGTGCGCTCGGGGCGGCTGACCTCCTCTGCCATATTGACGATGTCCTCAAAGCCGATGAAGGCAAAGAAAGCCAGCACCGCCCCCAGTCCGATCCCCGGCCAGTAAGGCGGCATGTCCAGGCTCCAGTCCGGTGACACCGTGCCCGTGCTGCCCGCCCAGACCACCAGCACAAGGCCAATGAGCTCCACCGCGGTGAATACCGCTGCCAGCGCCAGGCTCTCCAAAACGCCGATCACCGCCACTGCCACCAGCGTCAGCCCCAGGGCAATGATCGCCGCTTCGCTGCCAACCGGCAGCACCTGGGTCAGGTAGCCCACCCCGCCGCGCAGAACCGCCCCGGCCGAGACCGTACCCGCGGTGACAATGGCCAGACCGACAAGCACCGCCATGGCCTGCGAGCCCAGCCCCTGCCCCACATAGGCCGCCTCGCCGGCGGCTTCAGGAATGCGAGTGGAAAACTCTGCGTAAGACAGTGCCGAGGGCGCGGCGATCAGACCGGCAAGGATGAAGGACAAGGGTGCCCAGATCCCGGCATCTGCCGCCACGGCGCCCACAAGCACATAGATGCCCGCGCCGACCATGACACCGACCCCGTAGGCGGTCAGCAGCCCCAGTCCGATCCTGCGCTTCAGCGGTGCGCTCATCTGTCCCTGCCCGTCATGCAGCGTCCCCATTCCCCGTCAGCGTAACACCTTTGCAGTCAAATACAAAAACAGCCGCCGCGCGTTGCGCGGCGGCCCCGGACCCGGCACTGGCCGGCTCCCATTCATCTTTCCAAAAATACTCCGGGGGGAGCTGCCCGCCAGGGCAGCGGGGGGCAGCGCCCCCTGTCTCCCCAGGTGGCCTCACCGCGCCAGCCGTTCCGGCAGCCCGTTGGCCCAGGCGCTGATCGTGCCTGCCCCAAGGCAGACCACCATGTCGCCGGGCCGGGCCTGTTCGCGCACCAGACGTTCCAGGTCGTCTTCGGACAGGATCGCGCGGGCGTGGCGGTGGCCGTGGCGGATCATGCCGGCCACCAGATCATCCCGGCTGGCGCCCTCGATCGGGTCTTCGCCTGCGGCAAAAACTTCGGCGATGGCGACCACGTCGGCCTCGTTGAAACAGGCGCAGAAATCCTC
>CAJXHQ010000506.1 GCA_913054485.1 uncultured Paracoccaceae bacterium | reverse complement strand
GTCTAGAGCAGATCGCTCAGGTCCATGGGACGTACTCCGGGAAAATTCGAAGCCCTTATAAAATAATAAAGAAAGAAAAAGGATGATGTTTTTGTAGGGCAGGTGGATTCCCGTGGATAAGTGAATCTCCCACGGTGTTATCCACCCTGTGAAAAAGCCGGCACCTGGTTCGGGGCAACTCCTGTTGGCAAATCGCAAAACCCTTTGCTTACGGGCTGTTAAGGAAAAATTAACCAAAGTTACCGTGGGGATAACATCTGGGGGAATCGGGGATCATTCAGTTATCCCCGGTTCTGAAGTTATCCTCCTCCACCGAGGGCGAATCTGCCGGCTGAATCCTGAGATTTAGGGGAAACCCCCAGCTTTGCATTTTGCCCCGGATTCCATACAAACCATCCGAGAAGCATCAGCCAGTTTTCCGGGGGGTTTTCCACATGTCTGCCCACATCATTCTTGCCTCAGGCTCAGAGATCCGCGCGCAGCTGCTGCGCAATGCAGGCGTGCCCTTCGAGGTGATCCCTGCCCGCGTCGACGAGGAGACGCTGAAGGCGGGGCTTCTGGCCGAGGAGGCCTCGCCGTGGGATATCGCAGACGCGCTGGCCGAGCTTAAGGCGCAGAAGGTGGCGATGAAATACCCCGGCGCTTATGTTCTTGGTTGTGATCAGGTGCTGGAGTTTGATGGCGCGCTGCTGTCCAAGCCGCAGAGCGCCGAGGAGGCTTTCAAGCAGCTGAAGGCAATGCGGGGAAAACGCCACAAGCTCTTGTCTGCTGCTGTCCTATATAAAGAGGGCGAACCGGTCTGGCGCAATGTTGGCCAGGTTCGGCTGCGCATGAAGATGTCCTCGGACGCCTATTTGCGGTCTTACGTGGAGCGCAACTGGGACAGCATCCGCCACGCAGTGGGAGCATATAAACTGGAGGAAGAGGGCGTGCGGCTCTTTGTTTCCATCGAGGGCGACTACTTTAATGTTTTAGGTTTGCCGTTGTTGGAGCTATTGAATTATCTGGCACTTCAGGGAGTGATTGAGCAATGAGCGAGGCAAGAATACCGGTGGCGGGCGTGATCGGCTGCCCCATTGCCCATTCCAAATCGCCGCAATTGCAGCGGCACTGGCTGAACACATATGGGATCCGCGGCCATTACGTGCCGCTGCACGTGGAGCCGGGGGATCTGGAGACCGTGCTGCGCACTCTGCCCAAGATGGGCTTTACCGGCGTCAATGTAACCCTGCCTCACAAGGAAGAAGCCGTGGCGCTGGCGGATCAGGTGACTGACCGGGCGACGCTGATCGGGGCGGCCAATACGCTCACCTTCCGCGAGGATGGCAGTATTCTGGCCGACAATACGGATGGTTACGGTTTCATCACCAACCTGCATCAGGGTGCGCCGGACTGGGATCCGGCTTCCGGACCGGCGGTTGTGCTTGGTGCCGGCGGTGCCTGCCGCGCGGTGATTGCCTCGCTGCTGGAAGCCGGGGTTCCGGAAGTCATCCTGTCCAACCGTACCCGCGGCCGCGCCGACCAGCTGCGCGAGGAATTTGGCACCCGCGTGCGGGTGGTGGAATGGGTTCAGGCCGGCAATGTGATCGAAGAGGGCGCGCTGCTGGTCAACACCACCTCGCTGGGCATGCTGGGCAAGCCGCGCCTGCGGGTGCCGCTGGATGGTTTGCAGCCCGGAACCCTGGTGACCGACTTGATCTATACCCCGCTGAAGACCGATCTGCTGACCTATGCCGAAGAGATCGGCTGCCAGGTGGTCGACGGGCTTGGTATGCTGCTGCACCAGGCGGTGCCCGGCTTTGAGCGCTGGTTCGGCCAGCGCCCCGAGGTGGACAATGCAACACGGGCGGCAGCGCTGAGATGAGCTTCAGCCTCGGCCTTACCGGCTCTATCGGCATGGGCAAATCCACCACCGCAAAGCTGTTTGCGGCAGCAGGCTGTGCGGTCTGGGACGCGGATGAGGCGGTGCATCGCCTTTATTCAAAGGGCGGCGCGGCGGTGGCACCGATGCAGGCAGAGTTTCCCGAAGCAATTGACAATGGTGAGGTCAGCCGCGCGGCGTTGAAACGGATCATCACCGCGGACCCTTCAGCGCTGAAACGGATTGAGGCGATCGTGCATCCGCTGGTTTTTGCCGATCGCGCTGCATTCCGGGCTGAGGCCGCCAGCGAAATCCTCGTTTTCGACGTGCCGCTGCTCTATGAGGCTGGCGGTGCCGAAGAAATGGACGCGGTGGCCTGTGTACTGGTGTCTGCGGAAGTTCAGGAAGACCGGGTGATGGCACGGGGCACCATGACGCGGGAACAATTTTTGAATATTCGCGACAAACAAATGCCTGCGGAAACCAAGGCCGCAAAGGCGGATTATGTCATCGTGACGGATACGCTTGCCCGCGCCGAGGCCCAGGTGGCCGAAGTGCTTGCAGATATCAGAAGGAAGATCGCCAATGCGTGAGATCGTGCTTGATACAGAAACCACCGGGTTTGATCCGTTCCAAGGCGACCGCATTGTGGAGATCGGCGCGGTGGAGCTGTACAACCACATGCCCACAGGCGAGACCTACCACGTCTATATCAACCCGGAACGGGGCATGCCGGATGAGGCTTTCGGGGTGCATGGTATCGGGCCTGACCTGCTGGACAATCCGCGCCCGGCCGAAAAGGGCGAGGTGACGCTGAAGGACAAGCCGGTCTTTTCCAAGGTCGGCAAAGGCTTCTTGGATTTTGTGCGCGATTCCAAGATGGTCATTCACAATGCCAGCTTCGATATGAAGTTCCTGAACGCGGAACTGAAATGGATGAACCTGCCGGAACTGCCGATGACCCAGGCGGTTGATACGCTGGCGATGGCGCGCAAGAAATTCCCCGGCGCACCGGCCACGCTGGACGCGCTTTGCCGCCGGTTCAACATCGACAATTCCAACCGGGTGCTGCACGGGGCCCTCCTGGACTCCGAGATCCTCGCCGAGGTCTATCTGGAACTGATCGGCGGCCGCCAGCCTGACTTTGGCCTTGCGACGGCTGCCACCGGCGGCGGCGCGGCAGTGGATGACAATTGGCGG
>CAJXHQ010000505.1 GCA_913054485.1 uncultured Paracoccaceae bacterium | reverse complement strand
ACAGCCGATACAATGGCTTGCGCGCCGGATCCGCAAAGCCGGTTCACGTTCATCGCCGGGGTGCCATGCGGGATGCCCGCATTCATTGCTGCGACGCGGGACAGATACATGTCGCGCGGCTCAGTGTTGATCACATGGCCGAAAACCACATTGCCGATCTGCCCGGGCGCGACGCCGGAGCGTTCGATGGCCGCCTTGGAGGCCGTGGTGGCCAGGTCGATCGGCGCGGTCGCCGCCAGCGAGCCGCCGAAGGTCCCGATGGCAGTACGCGCGCCGTCCAGAAGTACGATACCGGTCATGTCTGTCTCCTCAAATCTCTAAGCTGGCGGCACTATGCACATGCAGCATTCCCGCGTCGCGCAGAACGTCCCGTCACAATTTCCGGGGGGTGATCTGCGTGCACATTCCGTACACCCCCCGTGCACCGCCGCGCTGCCGCAAGACTATCACATGATTGACAAAGCACGCCCCGCGCCGCAGGACTCCGTTATGACGGAAGATACAGACGATATCCTGACCCTGCTGCCCGCCCGCCTGAAAGAGGCCCGCCGGGCTCAGGGCCTGAGCCTTGAAGCGGTGGCCAATCTGTCGGGCGTCAGCCGTTCGATGGTGAGCCGGATCGAACGCGGTGAAAGCTCGCCGACCATTGCGACGCTGTGGAACCTCACCCGCGCGCTGCAGGTGGATTTTGCCGGGCTGCTGGAAGCGGGCGAGACGCAGGACCATATCGACGTATTGCGCGCAGGCGATGTGCCGAAGATCGAGAACATGGGCCAGGGCTGCCGCATCCGCATCCTGTCGCCGCCCGAGGATGCCGGCGGGCACGAGGTCTATGACATCCGGTTTGACGCCGGCGGCACGCTCAACAGCCAGCCCCACACCCGCGGATCGATGGAGCAGCTGACGGTGCTAGAAGGAGAAATCGCGCTGAGTTCAGGCGCGGCCAGTGACCGTCTGCAGGCCGGTGATACGGCGCGCTATGCAGTGGATGTGGCGCATTCGATTTCCGCACCGGACGGTCCTGCGCGGGTATTTCTGATTGTGAAGAACGCTTAAGGCGCAGCCCAGCAAGGCGTTTGCAAGCCCCTTGGCTGCGCAACATCAACCCTTGTTCTTCTCATCCCAGAGTTTTGGCTCCCACAGCTCCACCTTGTTGCCTTCCGGGTCCATGATCCAGGCGAAGCACCCGTTTTCATGGCGTTCGGGGCCCTGGATGATTTCCACCCCGGCGGCCTCCAACCGGGCCACCATGCTGTCCATGTCATCAACCCGGTAGTTGATCATGAAGGATGAGGCGCTCGGAGCGAACCAGGTGCTGTCCGGCGCGGCGGTGGCCCAGACGGTAAGCCCGCCGTCCTCGGCCTTGGCATCATTCCACTGCAGGACTGCGCCGCCAAAATCTTCCAGCTTCAGGCCCAGATGCGTCTCGTACCAGCGGGCGAGTTCAGCGGCATCGCCCTTGGCCTTCAGGAACACTCCGCCAATTCCTGTTACCCGCGCCATGGCGTCCCTCCTGTTCAGCCTGCAAGATCCGCATCATAGTAACAGATGAAATAGGGCCGGTTCTCGAAAGGTCTTGGCACTGTGCCAGCCTCATAGGCCGCCCAGTAGCTGTCCACATCGTCCAGCACCCGGCTGAGGCCGCCTTTGGCGTTCACGTAGAAACCGCTGTGCACCTGGGCGACATCCGCGAAGGTGTAGCCCTCGGGCAGGCCGAAGAACTCGCAGGAGAAGGAAGTGGCATAGGGAAACAGCGCGCCATCTGTCATTTCAAAAACCCAGGCGGTCCAGCCCATCAGGGTTTCGCCCTCGACCCGGTTCATCAGATCCCAGGGGATGGCATAGGGGCTGGGCCGCACCTCGGCGATCTGATGCGGGCTGATCTGCGAATCCAGCGCTGTGAAAGCCGCCACGGCAGCGATATAGGCATCCCCCGGCACGCGGATGATGCCGTTGCCGGCCCGCTCATCCTCCAGCCGGGTGATGACCGAGGCGACGCGGGGCGCAGCCGGTTTCAGAACCACGCAGGGCAGCTTCAACCCGTCGGTCAGGATAACGGAACAGCGGCAGGTCTCGCCCTCGTCCCCGTCGCCGGGCTCTTTGTGTTTTTCGAAATAGGCTTGCAGATCTGTCATTTTCCCGGACCCTTTGCGCTTGGCTGGCGGAACTATGGCCTATCCTTAGTCAGAGAACAGCGGATTCCAGCCGGTCTGCGCCGTCACGTCCACTTTCACGGATTTTTTTCCGCAATGGGGGATTTCCCCTATTTCGGAAATCCGTCCGTTATGATAGATCGTCGACTCGTGTAATGAGGAGAAGTTGCCATGTCCGACGCATTCCTGCGCGATATCACCGCCACGCTGGCCCAGATTGAAGAAGAAGGTCTGACCAAGCGCGAGCGAATGATCACCTCGCCGCAGGGCGGCGAAATCTCGGTCGGTGGTGCCGAGGTGATCAACCTGTGTGCCAACAACTATCTGGGGCTGGCGGATCATCCGGATCTGATTGCCGCCGCCAAGGGCGCGATGGATGACAGGGGGTTTGGCATGGCCTCGGTCCGGTTCATCTGCGGCACCCAGGATATTCACCGCGAGCTGGAGCAGCGTTTGGCCAAGTTCCTGAACAAGGACGACGCCATCCTGTTTGCCGCCTGTTTCGACGCCAACGGTGGGCTGTTCGAACCCCTGCTTGGCCCCGAGGATGCGATTATCTCGGACAGCCTCAACCATGCCTCGATCATCGACGGCATCCGGTTGTGCAAGGCCAAGCGCTATCGCTATCTCAACAGCGACATGAACGATCTGGAGGCCTGGTTGAAACAGGCGCGAGAGGATGGCGCCCGCCACATCATGATCGCCACCGACGGTGTATTCTCGATGGATGGTTATCTGGCTAAGCTGCCAGAGATCCGTGCGCTGGCCGACAAATACGATGCGATTCTGATGGTCGATGACTGCCACGCCACCGGGTTCATGGGACCAAACGGCGCTGGCACGCCAGATCACTTTGGGATCGATGTGGACATCGTGACCGGAACATTGGGCAAAGCACTTGGGGGGGCCATCGGCGGTTATATCGCCGGGCCGCAGCCAG
>CAJXHQ010000504.1 GCA_913054485.1 uncultured Paracoccaceae bacterium | reverse complement strand
CCGCCCCAGCCGCAGCCGATCTCCAGCACCTGCTCGTCCGTGCCCAGATGGCTGAGGATACGGTCGTATTTGCGGTTCTGGGCGCGTTCCAGATCATTGTCGCCAGGCGCAAACATGGCCGAGGAATAGGTCATGCCCCGGTCCAGCCAAAGCTGATAGAATTCGTTGCCCACATCGTAATGGGCGCGGATATTGCGGGCGGCACCGCGCACCGAGTTGCGGCGGAACAGCCGGTCCACGGCGCGGAACTTCAACCGGTTCCAGAAATTCGGATAGGCGTAGGTATCCAGGTAATCCATGTTGCGGATCGCCACTTGGCCCAGGGTCTCGATCGAGGGCGTATCCCAGAGCCCGGCGATGTAAGCCTCGCCCATGCCGATGTCGCCCCGCGCGGCCATGGCGGCAACGGCGGCCCAGTCGCGGATCTGCATCTCCGCCTCGGGGCCGCCTTGCCCGAAATCATGCACATGGCCTTCGGGGGTGATGATGCGCAAGGACCCCCAGCGGATGCGGGCGCAGCTGTTCAGGAATTCGCGCTCCATTTGGCGGGTTATCATCAGCATTGGCTTACTTCTTTCTTTGGCGGTTCGGGACGGCGGCGGAATGGGGCACCCTTGCGCCAGAGCTTCAGCGCCTGCCAGTGGATCAGGGCCATGGTTCTGAACGCTCCGAAGGGGCGGCGCAGCACGGCACCAAGGATGGACCGGTTGCTTAAGGGCCGGGCCTTGCCGGTCAGCGTGGCCACAACGCCGTCTTTGCCGTTCTCATGCAGGATGCGGATCGCGATCCGGCTGGAGGAGACAGCAAAGTTGAACCGGTAGGCGCCGGCGATTTCCTGGAAAGGCGAGACATGGAAGATCTTCTGCGCTTCGATCTGCCGGTCGGGGGTGATTGCCTCGAACCCGGGCAGATGGCACAGATAACTATGCCGGTCGCCGCAGGTGTTGGTGACTTCGGCGATCACCGCCTTCAATGAATTGCCTTCAACAGCCAGCCAGAAGCTGACTGGGTTAAACACATAGCCTAGGAAACCGGGCTGGGTCAGCAGCCGGATCTGCACATGCTGCGGATCAAGCCCGGCGTTCGCAAAAACCTCCTCGGCCCAAGGCATCCCGCGGCCCTGTTTCACCGGGCCGCCGTGGCTGCTGTCGTGCACCGAGGTGAGATTGGCCCGGTTGCGCGAGAACAGCAGCGGCCCGACGCGCGATGCCGGGTCGATCATCACGTAGTCCACACCATAACGGAAGGCATTGCGGATGGATCCGCGCCGGGCATGGGCGGTTTCTGCGCGGAAATGCTGGGGCCAGGACAGCGTGTTCATGCCAGCACCCGGTCCATTTGGCGGGCCACGCGCACGGCGCTTACAAAGCCGTCCTCGTGGAACCCATGCCTCAGGTAGGCGCCGGCGAACCAGGTGCGGTTTTGCCCCTGGATGCGGCCCAGATCGGCCTGCGCCCGCAGGGCCGCGCGGTCAAACACCGGGTGGCGGAAGGTTTTTTCGTCATACGTCAGCTCCTGGCGCACCGGGGCCACGGGGTTGAGCGAGACAAACATCGGGTCATTCTCGGGGATGTTCTGCAGCCGGTTCATCCAGTAGGTGACGCCAATGGCGGTCCGCGGCGTGGCGCTGTCGGCCTTGTACACCCAAGAAGACCAGCAAGCGCGCCGGCGCGGCATCTGCGCCTCATCCCGGTGCAGGATCATCCGGTTGTCCTGGTAGCGCAGATCGCCGAGCGCCTGGCGTTCCGCAGCTGTCGGGTGTGTCAGAAGGCGCAGCGTGTCGTCCGAATGGCTTGCCATGATGACCTGATCGAAGTCCTCTGCCTCGCAGCCCTGTGCCCGGATGGTGACGCCGCCGGAATGGCGCTCTACCGCTTGCACAGGTGTGCCGGGACGCAGAGTGCAGCCTGCACTGTGCAGGTGCGCCTCCAGCCGGCGGATGTATTCGACGCTGCCGCCTTTCACGGTCCACCACTGGTGCTGATTGGTTGCACTCAGCAGGGCATGATTGCGGAAGAAGCGCACCAGCGACAGCGCCGGGAAGCTGAGGATTTCATCCGGCGGCGTCGACCAGATCGCGCCGCAGATCGGGGTGAGGTAATAGCGTTTGAACCAGGGGCCAAGCTGCAGATCACTGATAAGATCGCCAATGGTGGTGCTGTCGCACTTCGCCACTGCCTCGGCCCGTGCGTTGAAGCGCAGGATGTCACGCACCATGCGCAGAAAACCGGGGCGGGCCAGGTTGCTGCGCTGTCCCAGCAGTGCGCGCAATCCGTTGAGACCGTATTCCACGCGCCCGTTGTCGATGGTGGCGCCGAAGCTCATGTCGCTTTTCTCAACCGGCACGTCCAGGTCGCGGAACATGGCGGTGAGATGCGGGTAATTCACGTAATTGAAAACGATAAAGCCGGTGTCGACCGGCTGGTCCCCGTTGATCCCGGCCAGAACGGTGCGCGCATGGCCGCCCAGGCGTGGCGCGGCCTCATAAAGCGTCACCTCGTGGCGGGCGCTTAGCAGCCAGGCCGCAGCCAGGCCCGAGATGCCGCCGCCAACAATGGCAATACGCTGGCGGCTGGTGGGGGAGGCGTCGAAAGACATGTAATCTCCTGTTTGTTTTTCAGGTGTTACGCCTTGAGATGGCGCGTGGATCAAAAGCGGCCCGAAAAAGCAGCAGAAAAAATGTGATCCGGCCTCCAGCTGTTTGCGTAGCCTTTTCATGCTGACACTCGAATCGGACGTTTCTCATCCCGTGGCTCTTGATGTGCTGCCTCCACCCGCTAGGGTGTCTGTGGCCGTATCCGCAAAGCGGGAAAGGAAAAAAGTGCCTGACGGGGGGATGACCGAGCAGACCGAATGGATGCTTGCGGTGCGCGACCGGCGTGACCGTGCGGCTTTTGGGCGGCTTTTTGACCACTTCGGCCCGCGTTTGAAAGGAGTCGCGGTGCGCGGCGGCATGAGCCCGGCCCAGGCTGAAGACATCGTGCAGGACGTGATGCTGACGGTCTGGCGCAAAGCGCATCTGTTCGACCCGGAACGGGCGCAGGTTTCGGCCTGGGTCTATCAGATTTCGCGCAACCGGCAGATTGATGTGATCCGCAAGGAGCGCCGCCC
>CAJXHQ010000503.1 GCA_913054485.1 uncultured Paracoccaceae bacterium | reverse complement strand
ATCGAACCCCTCTTTCCAGGTTGAAAACCTGGCGTCCTAACCGATAGACGAACGGGACGCTCTTGGCGTGAGCGGGTGTTTAGTTTCCTGAGCCCGGCTCCGCAAGAGGAAAAACGCGGTTTGGTGAAATTTCTTTGGCGGCCCGCCGGGTCACGCGGGCACGGCGTCTTCCAGGCGCAGCTGCGGGTTCTGGCGGCCGCCCCAGGTGTTGACTTCCAGGCGGCCGGCAAAGTGGAAGCGGGCGCCGCCGTGTTCCATCAGGCGGGGGCCAAGGGCGGTGTCAAACGCACCGAAGCAGATCGCGTCGATGCCGCCGCCCATGCCATCCGTCAGCGACAGTTTCAGGTGGCTTTCACCGACCCGCTTGGCAAAGCGCACCTGCAGATCCGGGAAGGCATAGCGCGGCGCTGCGGCACCCGCTCCAAAGGGGCCGGCCTGTTCGACCTGTTCGATCAGCTCCACTGTGGCCGCCTTGGGCATCAGCGCGCCGTCCAGTTTCAGATCCGCCGGGCCAAGATCGCCAGCACCCTGTTTTTCCAAGAGTTCTGACAGGCGGGCCATGGCCGGTTCCAGCTGGTCGCGCGCCACCGTGAGGCCCGCTGCCATCTTGTGGCCACCCCCCTTTATCAGCAGCTCTTCCGCCGCCACCCGCTGGATCGACGCGCCAAGGTCGATGCCGGTCACGGACCGGCCCGAGCCTTTGCCCTCATCGCCGTCCAGGCCAATGACCACAGCCGGGCGGCCGGTGGCCTCCTTCAGGCGCGAGGCGACAATGCCCACCACGCCCGGGTGCCAGCCTTCGCCCGCAGCCCAGACCAGCGGCGCGTCAAAACCGCGCTCTTCGGCCTGTTCCATGGCGGCAGCCCGCACGGCGTTTTCAATGTCGCGGCGTTCGGTGTTCAGCTGGTCCAGCCGTTCGGCGATGGAGGCCGCTTCGGCAGGGTCATCGGTGGACAGGAGCCGCGCGCCGAGGTCGGCCTTGCCGATGCGCCCGCCAGCATTCACCCGCGGCCCCAGCATGAAGCCGAGGTGATAGGTGGCGGGGGCCGAATCCATGCGGGAAACATCCGCCAGTGCCACCAGGCCGGGGCGCTGGCGCGCGCCCATGACTTTCAGGCCCTGGCGCACCAGCGCGCGGTTGGCGCCAATCAGCGGCGCCACATCGGCCACTGTGGCCAGCGCCACAAGGTCCAGCATCGCCATCAGGTCGGGGCCAGTGCCCATGCTCCGCTCGCGCATTTGGCGGCGGGCTTCGACCAGCATCAGGAAGACCACGCCGGCGGCGCAGAAATAGCCCAGTTCGCCGTCTTCGTCCTGCCGGTTGGGGTTCACCACTGCCACGCACTCCGGCAGCGTCTCACCGCCGAGATGGTGGTCCAGCACGACGACATCCGCACCTTTGGCGGCAGCAATCGGCCCGTGAGAAAGCGTGCCGCAATCGACGCAGATGATCAGGTCATGATCGCGGGCGAGGCCCGCCATGGCCTCATCATTGGGGCCGTAGCCTTCGTCGATGCGGTCCGGCACATAAAGCGTCGCCTGCAGACCCATCTGGCGCAGCCAGACCAGAAGAAGGGCCGCAGAGCTGCCTCCGTCCACGTCGTAATCGGCAAAGACGGCGATGCGCTCGCGGCGTTGCGCGGCGTGAAGGAAACGTGCAGCAGCGGCCTCCATGTCCTTCATGCGGCGGGGGTCAGGCAGGAGGTCCTTCAGCTGCGGGGTAAGGAAGCCGTCTGCCTCATGGGCTGGCACGCCACGGCGCGCCAGCACCTGGCAGACGGCGGCCGGGATGCGGGTCTGCTGCGCCATGGCCTCGCCGGCGCGCTGCACGTCCACGCCGGGCCCGGCCCAGCGGCGGCCGGTCAGCGATTGTCCTACACCCAGAAAATCCATGGCTTCCCCCGTCATATACGAAAGGCCGGGCCCGCTGGGGACCCGGCCTTCCTAAACCTGTCAGTCAGATGCCCCGTCCAGACAAGCTGGCAGGGCTGGCCGGTCACTTGTCGTGTGCGCTCAGCGGTGTGCGGTAGGTCATGCGGCGGACCGAACCGGACTTGGAGCGCATCAGCAGCGTGGTGGTTTCCACCCAGCCCGGCTGGCGCTTGATCGCGGGCAGCAGGGTGCCGCCGGTGACGCCGGTGGCGGCAAAGATCACGTCCTGCGTGACCATATCGTCGCGCGAGTAGATCCGGTCAAGATCGGTAATACCGGCTTTGGCGGCACGGGCTTTTTCGTCCGCGTTGCGGAACACCAGGCGGCAGAAAATCTGACCGCCCATGCATTTCAGCGCAGCAGCGGCCAGAACACCTTCGGGTGCGCCGCCCTGGCCCATGTACATGTCGATGCCGGTCACCTCGGCTTCGGCGCAGTGCATGACACCGGCCACGTCACCATCGGTGATCAGGCGGATGCCGGCACCGGGGATCTCCCAGCCGGCGCTGCATTCGATGACACTGCTCCGGATGTCCGGGGCCCGCTGCGCCTCCCAGCGCAGGAAGGCCTTGCCGACCTCGACCACGCGTGGCCGCCAGACCCGGTCGATATGCGCCGGCAGCTGTTCGGCGTCGAAGAGTTCGTCGATGATCCGCCGCATGGCCTCCAGCGACACCGGGGTGCCGGGAAGATGACCCTCACGGGTATAGCGGTCGATGATGGCGTGATAGAGCGTCCCGCGCTCGGCCGCCCCGGGATCTGCATTGAAGGCGGCGATCGGATCGAGCCGCAGGATCCGCCGGGCATAGATCGAATAGGGATCGCGCCGCAGTCGGGCGACTTCGCTGAAGGAATATTTCATCGGCTGCATATCTGCGGGAGGCTTGGGCGACGGACGCCGCGCCGGGCTCTGGTTGTCGCCCGCATCGATCGCACTGGCCCATTGGCGAAACCGATTGCCCCGAGCCCGCAGCTGGCCGCCGAGATCGTCGCCGCAGAGCGCCAGCAGCCGTTGCAGCCACCGCGAGGCGACGGTAGGGGGCGACCCCTGCCGCAGCGACCTTGAATAGATCAGCTGCCGCGTCCCGTTCGCCATCTCGAAATCATGCGCCAGCTGACCGATTCGCCGCTCGGGAGGCTCGAGCCCCATCTCTGTCTTCATTGTGCGCGACAGGAACGGGTTGTTGATCGTC
>CAJXHQ010000502.1 GCA_913054485.1 uncultured Paracoccaceae bacterium | reverse complement strand
CGCAGTATTTCCGTATCTGAGAATCTGTCCCGGAAATGACCAATGCTGGATGACCTCTCCTCCCGCCTCGCAGGCCGGCTGAAAGACCTGCGCCAGTCCCGCGGCTGGCCGCTGGACCGCCTCGCCGCAGAAAGCAGCCTCAGCCGCGCTACCCTGTCGCGGATGGAAAAGGGGGAGGTCTCTCCCACCGCCGAAAGCCTCGGCCGTCTCTGCGCCGCCTACGGGCTGCCCCTGTCGCGCCTGATGATGATGGTGGAGGAGACCTTCACCCCCAAGGTGCCCTTTGAGGCGCAATCTGAATGGCGCGACCCGGACACCGGCTATACCCGCCGCTCTGTCTCGCCGCCTGCCGGCGGCCTCAGCGGCGAAGTGCTGGAATGCCATCTTCCGCCTGGCGCCCGTATCGCTTATGACGCACCGCCGAAACCCGGGCAGGAGCATCACCTCATCGTTCTGGACGGCGCGCTGACCCTGACGGTGGACGGCGTGCCGCACCGGCTCTCGGGCGGCGACTGCCTGCGCTACCACCTTTCCCGGCCCAATGAGTTTGCCACCAGCCCGGACCGCGGCGCGCGCTACATGCTGGTGCTGATATGATTGCCCGCCACATCAGCCCGCCCGAGGATCACCTGCAGGATCTGACCGCGATCCTGCACGCCTGCGTGACGGACGGCGCGAGCGTCGGTTTCATCCGCCCGTTTTCCGAAGCGGCGGCCCGCGCCTTCTGGACCACCAGCGTCTTTCCCGCGCTTGCAAAAGGCAGGACCGAGCTGTTCACCGCAACAGACGGCGGCCGGGTCTCCGGCACCGTGCAGCTGATCTGCGCCGCAATGCCCAACCAGCCCCACCGCGCCGACGTGGCCAAGCTGCTGGTCCACCCGACCGCCCGCCGCCGGGGTCTGGCCCGCGCGCTGATGCAAGCGCTGGAAGACCGCGCCAGGGCCCTGCACCGCAGCCTTCTGGTGCTCGACACCCGCAGCGGCGATCCCTCGCAGGCGCTTTATCAGTCGATCGGCTACCAGGTGGCGGGCGAAATCCCCGGCTATTGCCTGAACCCGGCGACCAAGGCCGCAGTACCCACAACCTATCTCTATAAGCCGCTCGACTGATCCCCTGCGCGCGCCTATAGCTGGGCGCCGCAACAGCCAGTTCGGGAGGGATCATGGCCGCCGGAAACATCACGCAGCCCCGCCCGCCCGTCACCGTGCTCAGCGGTTACCAGGGCGCGGGAAAAACCACTCTGATCAACCGGCTGCTAAGCGAGGATCACGGGCTGAACCTGCTGGTCATCGTCAATGACTTCGGCGCGGTGAACATCGACGACGCGCTGATCCGGGCCGCCGAGGGCGAGACCATTGCGCTCACCAATGGCTGCGTCTGCTGCTCGATGGGGGATGACTTGGACATGGCCCTGCGTCAGGTGCTGCTCCGCCCGGACCGCCCCGACCATGTGCTGATCGAGGCCAGCGGCATTTCCGATCCGGCCTCGATCAGTGACGCCGTGCAGGCAAACCGTGAGCTGATCTATGGCGGCACGGTCTCGCTGCTGGACGCCGTGAACGCGCCGGAGTTGCTAGTACAGGAGCCGCTGAGGCCACTGATCCTGCAACAGCTCAGAGCCGCGGACCTGGTGCTGCTGACCAAATGTGAAGAGCCGGACCCCGCACTGACCGCAGCGCTTTCGGAGGCCGGTGTCCGCGATCCCAAAGTGCTCGACGAAACCCCGCTGACGCAGTTCCTGTTTGACGTGGTGCCGCTGCCCGGCCGCACCGCCCCCGCCGCGCACCCGGCCTTTACCACCTGGCAGCACCGGTCCGCGGACCCGGTCGACCGCCGCGCATTGGGGGACAAGCTGGCCGCCCGGCCGCCCGGTCTCTACCGGATGAAAGGGTTCGTGCTGACCTCAGGCGGTGCCTATGAGCTGCATGTGGTCGGCGCCCATGTGGAAGCCAAGCGCTGCCAGGCGGAAGAAACCCGGCTGGTGGCCCTTGGTCTTGCGGACCGGATCCGCCGGGAGGAAATCGAAACCTGGTGGACGGGATAAGGCAGGACCAAGAGTTTTCTGAAAACTTTCAAGCCTACCGCCGCCGGACCTGGCGGCAGATCAGGATCACTGGCAGCAGCCCCACGGCCATGATCACCAGCGAGGGCACAGCCGCCCCCTCCAGCCGCTCGTCCGACGCAAGCCGGTAGGCCTGCACTGCCAGCGTATCGAAATTAAAGGGGCGCATGATCAGGGTGGCCGGCAGCTCTTTCATCACATCCACAAAGACGATCAATAGCGCGGTCAGCAAGCTTGGGGTCAGGATCGGCAAATGCACCCGGCGCAGCATGCCTAAAGGCGACTGGCCGAGCGAACGGGCGGCGGCGTCCATGTTGGAATGCACGGTAGACTGGCCGCCTTCATAGGCCCCTAGAGCAGCAGCCAGGAAACGCACCATGTAGGCTGCAACCAGCAGCCAGATGGAGCCGGTGATCAAAAGCCCGGTGCGGAGGCCGAAAGTGGCCTGCATCCAGGCGTCCAGCGCATTGTCAAAGGCCGCAAAGGGAACGATCAGCCCCACCGCAATCACCCCGCCCGGCACCGCATAGCCAAGCCGCGCAGTATAGGCCGCCGTGCCCGCCGCCCGGCCTGGCGACAGGCGCAGATAAAAACCGATGCAGACCGCGGCGCAGACCGTCAGAACAGCTGCTGTCAGCGCAAGCGTGATCGAGTTCCGGATAAACCCGACATAGCGGCGCGACAGCAGGTTCTGCTCGGAGTCAAACGCCATGTCGGCCAGCACCACCACTGGCAGCAGGAACCCCAGCAGCACCGGGATCGCGCAGGCGGTGAAGGCCAGGACCGCCGGCAGGCCGGTCAGGTCGGCCTGGGGAAGCTCGGTGTGATGCTTGCCCGCGTGGTGATATTTTGCCCGGCCGCGGCTGGCGCGCTCGGCCACCGCCAGCATCAGCGCAAACCCGAGCAGACAAAGCGCCAGCTGCGCCGCGCCGGTGCGGTCCGCGAGGGAAAACCAGCTGGTATAGATACCGGTCGCGAAGGTCTGCACCCCGAAATAGGAGACAGTGCCAAAATCCGCGATGGTTTCCATGATCGCCAGCAGCGCGCCCGAGGCAATCGCCGGACGCGC
>CAJXHQ010000501.1 GCA_913054485.1 uncultured Paracoccaceae bacterium | reverse complement strand
GGCCGGCTGGCGGACCAGTCTGATGCAGCACTTCAGGATCTGTGTGCCCAGCTGTCCAATTGGCGCCTCACCCCTGGCGGCACCGAAGGCTACCGCACCGCCGAAGTCACCCTGGGCGGCATTGATACCGATGCGCTGTCGTCCAAGACCATGGAGGCGAAATCCCTGCCCGGGCTCTATGCCATCGGCGAAGCGGTGGATGTCACCGGCTGGCTGGGCGGGTTCAATTTTCAATGGGCCTGGTCCTCGGCCCATGCGGCGGGCACCGCCATCGCCGCCGCGCGCGCCTGACCCGCTCTCCCGGCTGATCTGCTTCGGAGCCGCCCTCGCTTGAGCCTGGAAAGCCGGAGACGGGGGCTGGGCGCAAGCGGAATCGCGGAGGCTCCGCCGCACGGCGGATACCGCTATTCTGCTTGCGGCCGGGTCACGGCTCTGGCAGGCCGGGATCATGCGCGGGCGGGTCTGACGCGGATCTGCTTTGGTGAGCCCGAAGCGGGTTTACCCGGCCAGTCGCTTGGTGACCTCGGCCACAAAATCATCACCGCGCTGCTCAAAATTGTCGTATTGATCAAAGCTCGCTGCTGCCGGAGCCAGAAGCACGGTTTCGCCTTCCTCAGCGTCCGCCATGGCGTGCTCCACTGCCGTGGCCATGGTGGTGCAGACCTCGGCCTCCACCTCCAGCTGCATGGCGAACCCGGCTGCCTCGCGCCCGATCACATAGGCCTTCAGCACGTTGCCGGTTGCGCCCTTCAGCTGCTCCAGCCCGCCGTCCTTCTCCAGCCCGCCGCTGATCCAGCGGATCTTCTTGAAGGCCGCCAGCGCCTTGGCCGCGCTGTCCAGATTGGTCGCCTTGCTGTCGTTCACATAGCGCACGCCCTCTGCCTCAGCGATGGTCTGGCTGCGGTGCGGCAGGCCCGGATAGCTGGCCAAAGCCTTCTCGATCACCCGCGGCGCCAGCCCCAGGGTGCGGCAGGCGGCATAGGCCGCGCAGGCGTTCTGGTGGTTATGGCTGCCCGGCAGGCCGGTCATGGCACGCAGATCGATTGAGGCCGCCTGCTTTCCCTTTCGGGTTTCGGCCAGGAAGCCTTTCTTCACGAAGATATTCCAGCCCGGCCCTGCCAGTTTGCGCGAGGCCGAGACGCGGATCACCCGGTCATCCGCCGCGCCCATGCTCATCTGGCCTGCCAGGAAGATGCCCTCGTCCTCATCGACGCCAATGATGGCCCGGTCAGGGCCGCCTTCGGCAAACAGCCGGCGTTTAGCCGCGAAATAGCCGCCCATGCCGGCGTGACGGTCCAAGTGATCCGGCGACAAGTTGGTGAAAACCGCCACATCCGGCGTCATCGCTCGGGCCAGATCGGTCTGGTAAGACGACAGTTCCAGCACCACCACACCGGCGTCGCCCGGCGGGTCGATATCCAGCACGCCGCGGCCGATATTGCCGGCCATCTGGCTGTCGCGCCCAACACTTTCGAGAATGTGCTGGATCAGCGCAACGGTGGTGGATTTGCCGTTGGAGCCGGTGACGGCGATCACTCGCGGCGGCTGGTCGTAGTTGTCCCAGTCCTTTGTGGCCAGCGAACGGAAAAACAGCCCGATATCATTGTCTACTGGCACGCCCGCCTCCAGGGCGTTCCGCACCACCGGGTTCGGCTTGGGGTAGAGATGCGGAATGCCCGGCGAGACGATCAGGGATGCGATCCCATCGAACGCGCCCGCCTTGTGCAGATCGCGGCAGATGAAGCCCTCAATCTCAGCTGTTTCGCGCGCAGCCGGATTGTCGTCCCAGCAGATGGCTTGCGCCCCGCCCTCCCGCAGCGCGCGCGCCGTGGCAAGGCCCGAACGGCCCAGTCCGAGCACAGCAACCTGCGCGCCATTGTATCCTTGCACCGGGATCATCGAGAGCCTCATTCATAATCAGAATTCCGGCGCGACATTGCACCGGATACCATCTGATTTGCAATGGAGAGGGCAGAACCCCGGCCGGGCCCGGGCGTTTACCGCCCGCGGCCTGCCGCAGCCACGCTTTCGGCGCGACCGGAACAGTGCGGGCGCTGCCCGGCCTTCCGGCCGGGCGGGACTATGCTTTAGCGGACCTTCAGCGTCGCCAGGCCGATCAGCGCCAGGATCAGGGCGATGATCCAGAAGCGGATCACGATCTGCGGCTCAGCCCAGCCCTTTTTCTCGTAGTGGTGATGGATCGGCGCCATCAGGAAGACCCGCTTGCCGGTGCGCTTGAAGTAGAGCACCTGAATGATCACCGACAGCGCCTCGACCACGAAGAGCCCGCCGACAATGCCCAGAACCAGCTCGTGTTTGGTGACCACGGCGATGGCCCCCAGCGCGCCGCCCAGGGCCAGCGATCCGGTGTCGCCCATGAACACGGCCGCAGGCGGCGCATTGTACCACAGAAAACCCAGCCCGCCGCCGAACAGCGCCGCCGTGAAAATCAGGATCTCGCCCGAACCGGGCACGTAGTGCACGTCCAGATACTGCGAGAAGTCGACCCGTCCCACCGCATAGGCAATGATACCAAGCGTCGAAGCGGCGATCATCACCGGCATGATCGCCAGCCCGTCCAGACCGTCGGTCAGATTCACCGCATTGGCAGAGCCCACGATGACGATGATCACAAAGGGGATATAGAGCAGCCCGAGGTTCAGGAGCACATCCTTGAAGACCGGAAACGCCAGATGGCCCTGCAGCGCTTCGGGGTGATAGGCCGAGGCCCAGACACCGGCGATCACCGCGATCATAATGCCAAGCGCAATGCGCACCTTGCCCGGCACGCCAGCCGTATTCTGCTTGGAGACCTTGGCATAATCATCGGCAAAGCCGATCAGCCCATAGGCCAGGGTCACGAAAAGAACCAGCCAGACAAAAGGGTTATCCAGCCGCGCCCAGAGCAGCGTGGCGGTGACCAGCGCGCCCACAATCAGCAGCCCGCCCATGGTCGGCGTGCCTGCCTTGACGAAATGCCCCTCGGGGCCGTCGTCCCGGATCGGCTGGCCTTTGCCCTGGCGCTTGCGCAGCACGTTGATCAGCGGTTTGCCGAAAATGAAACCGAAGATCAGCGCCGTCATGAAGGCTCCGCCCGCACGGAAGGTGATATAGCGGAAGAGGTTGAAGAAGTCCCCTCCGTCCGA
>CAJXHQ010000500.1 GCA_913054485.1 uncultured Paracoccaceae bacterium | reverse complement strand
CAATGGGGCCGGTAAGTCGACGTTGATCAACATCCTGGCGGGTCTTGTGCTGAAAACCGCAGGCAAGGTGACGATCTGGGGCTTTGACCAGGACCATAACCCGCGCCAGAGCCGCGCCTCGATCGGGGTGATGCCGCAGGAATTGAACCTTGATCCCTTCTTCACCCCGCGCGGCGCGCTGGAGGTGCAGGCGGGGCTGTACGGCGTGCCGAAATCCGAACGCTACAGCGACGAGATCCTGGAGATGATCGGGCTGGAGGACAAGGCCGAGGCCTATGCCCGCACGCTGTCGGGCGGCATGCGGCGGCGGCTCTTGCTGGGCAAGGCGCTGGTGCACCGGCCGCATATTCTGGTGCTGGACGAGCCCACCGCGGGCGTCGACATCGAACTGCGCCAGATGCTGTGGGAAAACATCCGCAAGCTCAACCAGCAGGGCATGACCATCATCCTCACCACCCATTACCTGGAAGAGGCCGAGGAGATGTGTGACGAGATCGCAATCATCAACCAGGGCGAAGTGGTGGCGCGCGACACCACCTCGAACCTGCTGGGCCGGCTGGATGCAAAGGCGATGGTGGTGGTGCCGGACAGCCCGGTCTCGGACCTGCCGCAAGCACCCGGGATCGAGGCAGAGCTGCGCGGCGACGGCGCGGTAGTGCTGCGCTACCAGTCCGCAGCCCCCAGTGCCGAGACGGTGCTGGCCGCGGTGCGCGCTGCCGGCATCACTATCCGCGACGTGAAGACAGAAGAGGCGGATCTGGAAGATGTTTTTCTCGCGCTGACAAAATCGGCCTGACCTCCGTCAGGTGCGCCTGTTGACCGGCAGGGTGCGGCGGGTAAGCTGGGTGTATTTTTCAGGAGCATAGTTTTGAGCATTCAGTATCTGGTTCTTTTCGCCGCTGCCGTGATCGGCGCGTCTCTTATTCCCGGACCAAGTACAATTCTGGCCTTTACGCATGGTGCCGCCGCGGGCTGGCTGAGGGCGGTCTGGACCGCGCTGGGGAATGCATCGGCATCGGGTTTGCAGGCAATTGCCGCCTCAGCCGGGCTTGGGGCCATCCTTGCCAGCTCCGGCCTCGCTTTTCTGGTTCTGAAATACGCGGGAGCGGCCTATCTAATCTATGCCGGTATCCGCATGTGGCGCACGGCCGCCGCGCCGGTTGCCCTCACGGCAGGGGACGATGCGGGGCGCAAGGCGCGGCGCCTGTTTGCCGCAGGGTTTTCTGTCGGCATCAGCAATCCCAAGGCAATCGCGTTTTTCACGGCTTTGTTTCCGCAGTTTCTGACGCCCGAAACAGCCGCGGCAGGGCCTTTGGCCGCCATGGTCTGCATCGTTTGCCTCGGGTCGTTTTCGGTAGCGCTGTTTTATGCTGTCCTTGGGTCGTGGGTGCGGGGTCTGCACTTGTCGCAACGGGCAATGGCGCGCATAGGCAAGAGCGCCGGCGGCATGTTTATTGCCAGCGGTGCGGCGCTTGCGGTCTCCCGCTGAGCGGCTATTGCGGCTCGGCCGCTGCGTCACCGCCCAGCTCACTTTCCAGGAATCGCTCAAAAGCATCCAGGTTCACCGGTTCGAACTGCCCAAAGCCCTGCATCCAGACCGAGGCCGTGCGCATTGCATCGGGCTGCAGCTTGCACCATTTCACCCGGCCGCGCTTTTCCTGCGCGATCAGCCCGGCGCGGGTCAGGATGGTCAGATGCTTCGAGATGGCCGCCAGCGAGATCTCGAAAGGCTCGGCCACATCGGTGACGGCCATGTCATCCTCAAGGAGCATGGTGAGAATCGCCCGCCGGGTCGGATCGGCGAGGGCGGCAAAGACGGTATCGAGCGCATCGGTGGTCATCCTGAGAACTCTTAGAGGGCCGCAGGCCGTTTGACAAATTCTGCACTCGCGTCAGGGTGCACAGGCACCGATGGAGGGGAGCAGATGGCACTCAAATACTGGGCGGTGATCCTGATCCTTGGCATTGGCTGGGGCATGTCATTCATGCTGAACGCCATTCTGCTGCGCGAGCTGGGGCCTTACAGCATCTCCTTTCTGCGGGTGTTTCTGGGCGCGCTGGGCTGCTGGGCCTGGGTGCTGGCCGCGCGCCGCCCTGTGCTGTTGGGCCCCGGGCGTGTTGCGGCGCTGATCGGCTTTGGCGCGCTCAGCTATGCCGCGCCCTTTGCCTTTTACGCATTGGGTCAGCAGCATGTGGCGAGCGGCGTTGCCGGCATCATCAATGCGACCACGCCGGTGTTTGTGGTCACGGTCGCCCATGTCTGGCCCGGCGGCGAAAAAGCCACCGCCAACAAGGCGGCCGGGGTTGCCTGCGGCATTGCCGGTATCGTGCTGCTGTCGTTGCCGGTGCTGCGCCAGGGCGGCAGTTCCGAGGCCTGGGCGGTGCTGGTGATCCTCGGCGCGCCGGTCTGCTACGGGTTCTCGATGAATATCGCGCGCAGCTTTCGCGACATCGAACCTGTGGTGATGGTTGCCGTTGCCCTGAGCGGCGCCTCTGCGGCCATCGCACCGCTTGCGTTCTGGCAGGAGGGGGTGCCGCAGCCGACCCGCCCCGAGACCTGGGCCGCGCTGGCAATGATCGGTTTCGTGCTGACCTCGGCCGCCTTCATAGCCCTTTACTGGGTGCTGCCCAAGGTGGGGCCGGCCAATATCTCCATCCCGACAATGGTGGCGCCGGTCTCGGCCATCCTGCTGGGCACGCTGGTGCTGGGAGAAGAGCTGCAGGCGGCGCAATTCGGCGGGCTGGCGGTGGAGCTGGCCGGGCTGGTGCTGATGGACGGGCGGCTGTTGCGGAGGCGGCGCAGGGTGCGCGCTGATTGACGCAGGAAAGCCGCCTGCCTATGGTCTGCGGATTGATTTTTCACGGGTTTCCCTGACATGGCATTGCGGTATTGGGCGCTGATCGTCCTTCTGGGCTCCGGCTGGGGCGCGTCCTTCTTGTTCAACACCATCCTGCTGCGCGAGCTGGGCCCCTTAAGCATCGCCATGCTGCGCCTGCTGCTGGGGGCGGCGGGCTGCTGGCTGTTCCTGCTGGCCACGCGGCGGCCGGTGCATCTGCCTTTGTCGCACCTGCCGCTCTTGCTGTTGTTCGGGCTGATCTCTTATGCCGGGCCGCTGATCTGCTATGCCGTCGGGCAGCAGTATATCGCCAC
>CAJXHQ010000499.1 GCA_913054485.1 uncultured Paracoccaceae bacterium | reverse complement strand
AGCATTCGTCCAGGGCTCGATCAGGCTCGGCGTCGGGCTTGTCGACCTTGTTCAGAACCACGATGGGGCGCAGGCCCAGGGCCAGAGCCTTGGAGGTCACGAATTTGGTCTGCGGCATCGGGCCTTCGGCCGCGTCGACCAGCAGCACCACACCGTCGACCATCGACAGGATCCGTTCCACTTCGCCGCCGAAGTCGGCGTGGCCGGGGGTGTCGACGATATTGATCCGGGTGCCCTTCCACTCGACCGAGGTCGGCTTGGCGAAGATGGTGATGCCGCGCTCGCGCTCCAGATCGTTGGAGTCCATTGCGCGTTCGGCGACAGCCTGGTTCTCGCGGAATGCACCGGATTGTTTCAGAAGCTCGTCGACCAGCGTGGTTTTGCCGTGGTCAACGTGGGCGATGATCGCAATATTGCGCAGGTCCATAACGTCAGCCTTTTGGAAGGAAGTTGCGCCGCGCATAGCCCGTCAGGCCGGTGAAGGCCAGCGAAAATGCATCTTTCCCATACCAAACATCGCGGCCTGCGCAGCGAAGGCGCGGATCAGTGGCCGGAGGACTTGGAGAACAGGTGGATCACCAGGATACCGGTAATGATCAGCCCCATGCCAAACACGGCCGGCAGGTCCAGCGACTGGCGGAACACCAGATAACCGATGGCGGCGATGAAGACGATGCCCAGTCCGGACCAGATCGCATAGACGATGCCCACCGGCATGTGCTTCAGCGTCAGCCCCATCATGTAGAAGGAAAACCCATAGGCAAACAGCACGATGATCGAAGGCAGAAGCTTTGAGAACTGCTGGCTGGCCTGCAGCGCAGTGGTGCCGATAGTCTCGGCCGCCACGGCAATGATCAGATAGATGTAATGGACCGGCATGGGCGTCTCCTGATGCAGGCCAAAGCGGGCTGCCGCACCGGATTAGCTGATCCCGTTCTTTCGCGCCAGTCCGCTTGCGGCACGGATAAGACGCGTTTGGAGGGTTTCCCCCTGCATGAACGAACAAGAGCCTGTGCGGGCCGGAGCCTCGACGCGCGCATGCACGGCCGGTAAGACAGCGTTCCAATTCACCTATTGAAACCGGAACGTTTTCCCGCGCATGCGGGCGGCGTCAGCGAGGGGCAAGACAACATGTGCAGATGGGCAGCCTACCGGGGAGAGCCGGTGTTCCTGGAAGAAATCATCAGCCGCCCCGGACATTCGCTGATTGCGCAAAGCCGCGAGGCAGAGGAATGCAAGATCACCACCAATGGCGACGGATTCGGTGTTGCCTGGTATGATCAGCGGCCCGAGCCGGGACTGTACCGGGATGTCTACCCTGCATGGTCAGACCCCAATCTCGATGCGATCGCGCATCAGGTGAAATCGCCTCTGTTCCTTGCCCACGTGCGCGCTTCGACCGGCTCAGCGACCAGCCGAAACAATTGCCACCCCTTTGCGGCCGGACGCTGGAGCTTCATGCACAACGGGCAGGTCGGCGGGTTTGAGGCTTTCCGAAAGCAGGCAGACATGTGCATTCCGGACGGGCTTTACCGGCACCGCAAAGGCGCGACCGACAGCGAAGTTCTGTTCCTGCTGGCCCTAGGCGAGGGCATGGAGGGTGATCCGGTGAGCGCGGTGGCGCGTGCGGTGGCACAGCTGGAGGATCTGGCCCGCCAGCATGGTGCTGCCCCTTTCATGCGGGTTTCAGCGGCCTTTTCGGATGGCGAGCGGCTTTTTGCGGTGCGCTATTCTTCGGATCACATAGCGCCGTCGCTCTACTACCGCTGGAGCGAGTCGCGGCAGGGCTGGGCGGTGGTCTCGGAGCCCTTGGAACAGGCGCAGGACGGCTGGAGCGAACTGCCGCCGGGTCAGGCGCTGGAGCTTGGGCCGGATGGTGCCCGGCAGAGAGACTTCCCCCACAAATCGCGATAGGTCAAACGGTTAGTCAGGGACCTTCCGCGGCCTGAACAACAGATCCTCGGTTCGGGTTTGCAATCATCCTGGCCGGGCTTGCGGTAACGTTTCCTGAAGGTCTGCGCAGTATTCAAAACCTGAAAGGTAGAATATGCGCAAACTTGTCTTCTGCACTTCAGCTCTGACGGCAGCGGCGTTTTCGCCGCTTCTGGCGCTTGCCGGCGCCGGTGCGCCGCGCATTGGCGAGCCGGCCCTGGTCGTGTCGCTGCCCTGGCGGATCAACGCTTCCGACGCGGTACACCAGGCGGGTCTGGCCGAAATCGCCCCGGTGGCGGCGCATTTCGGTTCGCTGACAGCCCTGGAACATCCTGAAGATGCAGACGCATTGAAACACCTCGGTATTTGGCTCGTCCTCGACGGTAGAAAGGTTTATGAACTATGTGGGATTTGAAACGGGCAACGGGGGCAGGCACAGCCGCCTCTGACACTGAAATCTCCTCGATCCGCCTGCAGCAGATCGCCAGCATCTTCCTGGTGCCCGCGCCGACAATCGCGGCGCTGATGTTCTCCAGCGGCAGTGCCTGGTGGGTGGTTTCGGTGATCAGTGCCGTCCTGGCCGGTCTTGCCTATTCCGCGGACAGGCTGGGCGGCGATCTGCGTGCCTATGTCGTGGCGGCCTGTCTTGCCGGGCAGGCCATGCTCTTTACCGCCGCATTTGCGGGCCATCCGTGGCAGATCGATTCCCACATGCTGTTTTTCGCGGTGCTTGCGGTGGTCTCTACCCTGTCCAATGTCGGTGCTTTGCTGCTGGCCGCTGGGCTGATTGCAGTGCATCACCTGTCGCTCAGCTTTCTGATGCCGGCGATGGTCTATCCCGGCGGCGACGCGGCCGGTAATCTTGGCCGCACCCTGCTTCATGCGGTGATCGTGGTGCTGGAAACCGGGTTCCTGGCCGTCAGCATCCTGCAACGCCACGCCAAAGAAGCCCAGGTTGCCGCAAAGGAGGACGCGGTGCGCGCGCAGGCCGAAAAGGCCGAAGAAGCACAGGACCGGGCCTTGCAGGCACAGCAGAACACCGAATCCGTGGTGGCGACACTGGGCAAGCATCTGACCCGGATGTCCGGCGGCGACCTGAATTGCCGCATCAACGAGACCTTCCCCGAAGGCTATGATGAACTGCGCGGCAGCTTCAACGTGCTTGCCGACAGCCTGGCAGGCGAGCTGGGCACTGTAGTTGCGGTCTCCGGCCAGATCCAGGTCAA
>CAJXHQ010000498.1 GCA_913054485.1 uncultured Paracoccaceae bacterium | reverse complement strand
TTCTTGGTGCGGCGGTCGGTGACCAGCTCGTTGGAATAGACCCAAGGGAAGCCATGCCGGATGGCGCGGGCATTGGCTTTAGGTTTCAGGCGGACTTTGGGGCGGGGGGATGCGGATGAGGGCGCTGTCATAAGCGCCCTCTTAGACAGTTTCAGCCGTCAGCGGAAGATCAGATCTTGTTGAGCACCTGCATGAAGCCAAGGTTGGGGTTCTGGTAGCCATCAGGATTGCTCAGCTCCTGCCGGATGACCTCGGCCAAATGGTTGGTGATCCGCACTTTCTGGGTCTGTCCGGCCGCTTCGGCGCGCAGCGCCTGCTGGCCGCCAAAAGCGTCCAGATCGGCCTGGACCTTGCGAACCGGCGTCAGCAGCTCGCCGGTGGCCGGGTCCGACAGTGCCAATTCGAACCCGATACTATGGACGCCGCCCACGGTGTAGCGGGCCTTTTCGGTCAGTGCGTGAAAACGGGTGACCCGGACGTTCAGCACCACCGGGACAGGACCGTCAGCCGAGGCTGCACCGCGCTCCACGGCGGCCTGTACAATCTTCTGCACCTGCATATGGCGGTCGCCGATCGGGTCTTCACGCCAGACGATGTCGCCGCGCGGCAGGTAGCGGTTGGCTTCGGACACGGAGAGGCTGCGCGGCACGCTAACGGACACGCGCGCCACATGCATCGCGGCCAGGTCTGCCGGGGCGGTCGCGGCCTGCGCCGGGACAGCGGCCGCCAGAACCACGCCGTCCAGCGGCAGGGCCACCGGCTGGTGCTGATAGCCTTCGGGCAGCAGCGGCTGGCCCGAGGGCATGGGTTCAAACGGCGCGTTCCGGGTCGCCACATCAACCGAGGCACAGGCCGACAGGCCCAGCCCCAGAACAAGCATCATCATATTACGAAGCATCGGCATATCACTGCTCCTTTGCTGCGCCGGAGGGTCCGGCTGCTTTGGTCAGGAGTTAGAATCGCCGCCAATTCGGGCGGATTTGAGACAAATTCAGATCAATTTCACGCTTTATTAACATTCTCCGGGTGCGGAACCCGGCAAATGCGCGGCCCTGGCCGTCGGCGTGGTCTCATTTCCGAGAGGCCACCGGTCCCTTCAGGACGCCGCAAAGGCGCCGGGTCAGTCCCGCGGGCGCGAGCGCCAGCCGCCGCGGCGCTTCGGCTGGGCCATTTCCTCCAAACCTTGGGTCAGCACCAGGCTCATCGGGTGTTCGGGCTGCGCCGCGCCGTACTGCGCGATAATCTCGCGGATCGCGTCGCGGCTGTCATGGCCCGCGGGCAGGCTCAGCGCCCAGTCCAGGAAAATGCTGCGGCACTGGGAACCGGAAATGCCTTCGATCCGATAGGCCTCATACATCAGCGCCTTGGGGTCCAGTTCAGTCACACCCTGCATCCGGGGCCTCCTCCTCAAACGCGCGGGCAATGATTTGCCCGCAAACCTCATAGCGGGCCTGAAGCACGTGCTGCAAGGCCGCGAGACTGTCAAAGCCGCTGGCCCGGCAGAGGAATTGCGCGCCGCCTTCACCCATGCTGTCTGCCTCCAGCGGCTTGTCGGAAATCAGACGCGCCGCGGATTGCACCTCCCAGAATAGCGCGTAGGCCATCTTCAATTCTGATGCATCTGCGTCACTCAGCCAGCCGGAGGCGACAGCCCCGTCCAATCCGCCGTCCACCGAAGCGGCAGCACTGTCGGACAGCAGCGCTCCGGTTTGCGAGACCAGCTCGATATCCATCATCCGCCCGGCGCCGGTCTTGGCGTCCCAGACACCGGAGGGGGATTTCGCCGCCGCCAGCCGCAGGCGCATTTCGGCGACCTCTTTCAGAACCTGCCCGCGCGGCCGCGACTCCGTCAGGAAACTTTCGCGGAAAGCGGCGATTTCAGCCCCCAGGGACCTGTCACCGGCCACGACGCGGGCGCGGGTCAGGGCCAAATGCTCCCAGACCCAGGCCTCGTTCTCCTGGTAGTGGGTAAAGCTGCTCCAGCTGGTGGCCACCGGGCCTTGGGTGCCGGAGGGGCGCAGGCGCATATCGACCTCATAGAGGCGGCCCTGTGCCATCGGAGCTGTCAGCGCAGTCACCAGTGCCTGGGTGAGCCGGGCATAATAGGGCCGCGCTGCGAGCGGGCGGCGGCCTTCGGACATTTCCACGCCCTTCGGGTCATAAATGACAATGAGGTCCAGGTCGGACTTCGCATTGATCCGCCCGGCCCCAAGCGACCCCATGCCCAGAACCGCAATCCCGCGCCCCGGCGCGGGCCCGTGTTTGCGGGCAAATTCCGCCATCACAATAGGGGTGAGGGCAGCAATCACCGCCTCCGCCAGCCCGGCATATTGCGCTCCGGCTTCAGCGCCGGTGATCAGACCGCGCAAATGATGCACCCCGATCCGGAAGCGCCATTCCTTGCTCCAGCGGCGGGCTGCATCAAGGCAGGCCTCGTAATCCCCTTCCTCTGCCAGCCGCGCTGTGATCAGGGCCCGCACCCGGTCCGCACCCGGCCAGGGTTCAAAGAAGGAACCGCCGATCACCGCGTCAAAGACGCTGGAATTGCGCGACAGATAGCCGGCCAGGTCGTGCGATGTGCCGGCAATGTCGATCAGCAGGTCAACCAGCTGCGGATTGGCATCAAACAGCGAAAACAGCTGCACGCCCGCAGGCAGCCCGGCAAGGAAACCGTCCAGCGCCATCAGCGCCTCGGCCGGTTTGGCGGTCTTGGCGACGCGGGCCAGCAGCTCAGGCTTCACCCGCTCGAAAATCTGCGCGCTGCGGGCCGAGCGCATCGCCGGATAGGTGGTCCAGCGCGCCAGCACGCTCTCGTCCAGCCCTTCGGGCAGCGCTGCCGGTGCCGGGGCACCTGCGTCAGGGGCAAAGAAATCTTCAGTCAGCTCATGCACCTCGGCCAGCCGTGCGCCCGTGGCGGCAACCAGCTGTTCCGGGTCCATGCCCATCAGGCAGGCGACACGGGCTATGCCCTCTCCCGATTCGGGCATCTTATGGGTCTGGGCGTCATGCACCATCTGAATGCGGTGCTCCACCTCGCGGTGGTGGCGGTAGTGATCGGTCAGCTTCTCTGTCACCTCCTGCGGCACCCAGCCCTTGGCGGTCAGCGCCGCCCTAAATCCTGATTTTAGTAGGACTTTAGTGCTAAAAACGAATAATAAAGAACT
>CAJXHQ010000497.1 GCA_913054485.1 uncultured Paracoccaceae bacterium | reverse complement strand
GTTTCACGACAGCCATGAAGAAGTAAAGATCGAGACCTGGGGCCGCAATGCGCCCGTTGCTTTTGATGTTCCGGGCGGGGCAGAGGTCTTTTTGATCGCGGGCGGCTATAGCGAAGGGGGCGAGGATTTTGCCCGCTGGGACTGGCTGCGGCTGCCGCCGGGGAGCCGTTTTGAAGGCCGTGCAGGCCCGGACGGAGCGCGGGTTTGGGTGAAAACCGGCCATTTGGAGCAAATGCTCGAAAAGTGATCGTTTCGGATTAGCAGCACAGTTTCAGTGCCTTGCGGGCCGTTCCTAATGGGGCGGCCCTTGTTTTTTGCAGTTTTCAAAATTTTACCGATTGATAAAAAATTGGCTTATGGCAGTCTGGAGGGCAAGAACAACAAAACCAAGGAGACACCCAATGGCTGACAGCCATAAGGCATCCGGGGTTCAGGCAGGGCGGCTTCCGGCAGAGGAGATTGCCGGGAATTTCGCCGACCTGCACGCCCCCTATGATCCGCATGAGGCGGCGGTTGCCGCTGACCGATGCTATTTCTGCTATGATGCACCCTGCGTCACCGCATGTCCTACCAGCATCGATATCCCCCAGTTCATCCGCGAGATCCAGGCGGGTCATCCGCAATCTGCGGCGCGTACCATCCTGAACCAGAACATCCTCGGCGGCATGTGCGCCCGCGTCTGCCCGACGGAGACTCTGTGCGAGCAGGTCTGCGTGCGCGAGACAGCCGAAGGCAAGCCGGTGGAGATCGGCCGGCTGCAGCGCTACGCGACAGATGTGCTGATGGCAGAAGGGGACCACCCCTTCGCCCGCGCTGAAGCCACCGGCAAACGCGTTGCCGTTGCCGGCGCAGGGCCGGCGGGGCTCGCCGCGGCGCACCGGCTGGCGATGCTGGGCCATGACGTGGTGATCTTTGAAGCCAAGGCGAAATCCGGCGGGCTCAATGAATTTGGTATTGCCGCCTACAAGTCGACGGAAGATTTCGCCGCGCGCGAAGTGGACTGGCTGCTGCAGATCGGCGGCATCACGGTTGAGCATGGCAAGGCGCTGGGTCAGGGTCTGACGCTGGATCAGCTGACCGCGGATTTCGACGCTGTTTTCCTCTCCATCGGGCTGGCCGGGGTGAACGCCCTGCGGCTGGAAGGGGAGGCCATGGAAGGCGTGTGCAACGCGGTGGACTTCATCGAGGACGTCCGGCAGGCCGAGGATCTTGGCAGTGTCGCCGTGGGCCGCAACGTAGTGGTGATCGGCGGTGGTATGACTGCGATTGACGCTGCCGTGCAATCGAAGCTGCTGGGAGCAGAGAACGTGACCGTCGCCTACCGCCGCAGCCGCACTGATATGGGTGCAAGCGGGTTTGAACAGGATCTGGCGGCCTCCAAAGGGGTGCGTCTGATGTTCAATGTTCAGCCCAAATCCTTGCAGGGCAATGGCGCTCTGGAAGCGGTGGAGCTGGAATATACTGCGTCGCAGGATGGCGGGCTCAGCGGCACCGGCGAGACTGTCACGCTGACGGCGGACCAGCTGTTCAAGGCCATCGGCCAGACGCTGGAGGGCCAGCCGGAGGTGCTGGCGCTGGAGGGCCGCAAAATCAAGGTGGACGGGCAGGGCCGCACTTCGGCGGGCGGTGTCTGGGCCGGGGGCGACTGCGCCTCGGGCGGCGAGGATCTGACGGTGACCGCCGTGGCCGAGGGCCGCGATGCGGCGATGGACATTCACGCAAGCCTGACCGGCTGATCCCGGCTCTTAACGGAGGATAGCAAATGGCTGATCTGACAAGCGACTTTCTGGGGATCAAATCCCCCAACCCCTTCTGGCTGGCCTCGGCGCCGCCAACGGATAAGGAATACAACGTCCGCCGCGCCTTTGAGGCCGGCTGGGGCGGTGTGGTCTGGAAGACCCTCGGGTCCGAAGGCCCGCCGGTGGTGAACGTCAACGGCCCGCGCTACGGCGCGATCTGGGGCGCGGACCGCCGCCTTCTGGGGCTCAACAATATCGAGCTGATCACCGACCGCCCGCTGGAGGTGAACTTGGAGGAGATCACCCGGGTCAAGCGGGACTACCCGGACCGGGCGATCATCGTCTCGCTGATGGTGCCCTGCGAGGAGCAGGCCTGGAAGGACATCCTGCCGCGCGTGGAGGCCACTGGGGCTGACGGGATCGAGCTGAACTTCGGCTGCCCGCATGGCATGGCGGAACGCGGCATGGGATCTGCCGTGGGGCAGGTGCCGGAATACATCCAGATGGTCACCGAGTGGTGCAAGAAATACTACTCCAAGCCGGTGATCGTGAAGCTGACGCCAAACATCACCGATATCCGCCACCCGGCCCGCGCGGCCAACGCAGGGAATGCGGATGCGGTGAGCCTGATCAACACGATCAATTCGATCACTTCGGTCAACCTGGACCGCATGTCACCGGAGCCGATGATTGGCGGTAAAGGCACCCATGGCGGTTATTGCGGCCCGGCGGTAAAGCCGATTGCGATGAACATGGTGGCCGAGATTGCCCGCGATCCGCAAACCAGGGGCCTGCCGATTTCGGCCATCGGCGGCGTCACCACCTGGCGCGATGCGGCAGAGTTCATGGCACTGGGGGCCGGCAATGTGCAGGTCTGCACCGCCGCGATGACCTATGGGTTCAAAGTGGTCGAGGAGATGATCTCGGGCCTGAGCCAGTGGATGGATGAGCAGGGCTATGCCTCAATCAATGATTTCATCGGCATGGCGGTCCCGAATGTCACCGACTGGCAGTATCTGGACCTCAACTACATCACCAAGGCGTCGATCGACGAAGACCTCTGCATCAAATGCGGCCGCTGCTATGCGGCCTGCGAGGACACCTCGCATCAGGCGATTGCGATGAGCGAAGACCGGGTGTTTTCCGTGAAGGACGAGGAATGCGTCGCCTGCAATCTCTGCGTCAATGTCTGCCCGGTCGAGGATTGCATCACCATGGTGGAGATGGATGCAGGCGAAATTGATCCGCGCACCGGTGAGAAAGTGCCGGATGAATATGGCAACTGGACAACGCATCCGAACAACCCGGCGACGCAAGCGGCTGAGTAGGCGGTGGCGCCGTGCCGGCACCTGCCTGCGGCGCGAGTATTTCTGGTAAGATGAATGGGGGCGGCGCGAAAGCGCGGCCCCTTCTGGTTCAGGGCGCCAA
>CAJXHQ010000496.1 GCA_913054485.1 uncultured Paracoccaceae bacterium | reverse complement strand
GATCATAAGTGGAAAACTCCAGCTTCGATTGGTCCAGTTTCCGGGCAGCAGGTCATAACTTCTTGCGCAGAACTGCCCGGACTGCGCCATCCGCACCGTGTACTTGAAATACATTCTTCGCCAGATCGAGCCCGACTGTGATCATCTCCGACATGACCGCTCTCCTTTGTGGATCTATACAAACCCACCTTGGCACATCGAGGCCGCCGGGGGGCGGTCACATCGTCAAAGCCCATAGGAGGAATACGTTTCTCAACGCACGCCGGTAGCAGAGTTTCCCAAGCGAACAGCACGGTTCGCTGGGAACCGGACGGCCGGATGTGGCAACTGCCGCCAGAAAATCGCCTTTGACACCAAATTCTCCTGGTCATGCGAATGCACGCCCCTATGCCGCCGAGGCAGCGGATTGATGCCCTCGCGGCAGCTCTCACGGCATCAGAGATATGCTCTGAACATCTGCAGAAGGCAGTTCCGCCAGCGACACGGCCCAGGGCCCTTCCCGCATACCGGAGGGCACCCGGTCTTTGCGCTGCAGTTTGATCCGCGTCGGCTTTCGGTCCCGGTACCGGATTTCGACCGTATGTCTCTGCACGCCTAGCGGCAGGCTGTCGGCACGGACCAGCACCGGAAGCGGACCTCCAGGGGGGATTTTCAGGGGCGCACCCGGCGTCAGCACCGCCGCCGAAACTTCCAGCTTCCCGCCGGCCAGGACCAGCGCGCCCAGCAACTGGCGCAATGCGCTCTCCTTGTTCAGGCTCTCGGTGTAAGGCAGCTCCCAGATCACCAGATCATACTGCCCGCGCCGCAGCATTCCCGAGGACACAAGCCCCTCGATTGCCCCGATCGCGCCGCCGCCCGACACCGACCGGTTTTCGACGGGGCGGCCCAAATAGGCGGAGAGGGCATCCGCGACGCGATAGGCATCCCGCTTGTACCTGTCGCTGAAGCTGGATCCCGCCAGAACCGCCCGCGGCCCGCTGCCGTCAGGGTCTAACAGACCGCCGCCGGTGGCCGGCAAAACGGCGAACGGGGCCGTTTCAGGTGCAAGTTCCACGCCGCATATTTTGCGGGCCATGCCCGAAAGGGAGCCGCGCTCCTCATACATACCGGCACCCGGCACGGGCGCCGGCAGCGTTGCGCCGGACAGGACTGCCCCGGCCAATGCCCGCGCGGACAATGCCGCGCCAAAAGGGGTCCAATGGGTATCGCGGCCGAAGTAGAACGGAGCCGCCGCACCCCGATCCAGCGCCAGCAGACTGAGATCGGGCATCAGTATTCCCATCCTCCGCACCTGCGCGGTCATTTCGGAGAAGCTTTTGGCGGTTCGGGCAACATCGATAGCAGGCGCACCCGCGGCGGTTTCATCAAGAACTGCCTGTCCGGCCGCCAGCGGACGCGGCGGCGGCATCAGAATGGCCAGCTGCATTCCCTGCCGCTCAAAGGCCTGGGCAATTTGCTCCAGCAGCACGGCATTGCGGGGTTTCAGCCCATAGTCCTCGCGCAGCTGATCCTGCGTAAAAATCCAGCCGGTATCCGTGTTGCTGAGAACCGGGGCGAGGCGGGCATATTGGGCCGGCATCGCCTCGGGTTCCAGAAACGCGCCGCAATAGGGCGCGGCGTGGAGAGCCATGGACTGCGCGATGCAGGCTAGGACTGCGGAACAAAGGGTCATTCGGGTCATTTCAGGTCTCCAACTGGCAGATATCGTTCAGGTATTTCCCAGATCACCGCCTTTGGCGGTGCGATCTCCTTTGCGGCCAGAAGGCGCAGAAGGTTTCGCATCGGGGTAAAGGGCCCCTGCCCCTCTTCTGCGTAATTCACCGCATCCGCCCCGGTTTCGCTTTTTAGAAACCCTTCAAAATGAAAGGCCGGGCGGGCCGAAAAACTGGTGCCGGTCAAGATCAGCGCAGGCGCGGCAGTGCCGAGCAGCCCGAGGCTGCCGCCCGCGGTTTCGTAGCTGGCAATCCTTTCCGGCGGGGGCCGCCGCTGAGCAGCCCA
The DNA here is from genome assembly GCA_913054485.1 of uncultured Paracoccaceae bacterium. Taxonomy (GTDB): domain Bacteria; phylum Pseudomonadota; class Alphaproteobacteria; order Rhodobacterales; family Rhodobacteraceae; genus FREY01. The sequence continues at coordinate 1,203 of CAJXHQ010000496.1, read as the reverse complement.
AGTGGTGGAGCCGGCAAAGGCCAGCAGATCCCCTTCAAACGGCGCAATGCCCTGCCGGAGGGTGACAAAACCCGGCCGCTCCAGCGGCATGTCCTGCAACGCCAGTGCAGCCCGGCGCGCCACCAGCCGCGCGGCCTCGGGCGTCCAATGGGTGTCGGTGCGCAGGAACCCCTCCGCCTGGAGCGGCGGACGCAGATCCAGCGCAGGCAGGCCCTCGCGGCGCAGCACGTCCAGCGCCATATCATACCGGTTTGCAAAGGCGGCCGACCGCGGGCGCGGCAGCCGGGCGGTTTCGATCCGGGCCTTATCGGGCACCAATAGCGGCAGCAGCACGGCCCCCTGCGCCGCAAGTGCCGCCTTCGCCTTCCGCAGTTCGCGGCGCAAGTCAGCCGGAGCTGCCGGGGCGGTGAACTCTTCGGTGGTGAACAGCCAGCCGTCCCGGCCGAGCACTGCGCCTTCCGCAACCTCGTTGAATAGCTCAAGCCGCGCCGCAGCCCAGCCTTCAGCCAGCCAAGAACGCCCGGGAAGATATTCCTTGAAACGCGCCTCGTATCCGCGCTGGTAACTGCCGTCCGGCAGCCTGCCCTGCCCGGCAATCGGGGTCTGCCAGAGGGTCAGCGCGCAGATCCCTGCACATGTGCAGCCGGTCAAAGCGGTCAGAGCAGCGTCGGAAAGAGCGGTCGCGGACGGCATGGCGGCACCTCAGAACTGAAAATACAGGAAGGGAGAGTGGCTGCGCGCCTGAAGCGCGGCAAAGCACAGGATCAACAGCAGGCCGGGCATGGCAAAACCGGCCGCCGCCGTTACTGACGGCCGGAGGCGCGGAAGGACCGGCGGCAGCAGGTCACGCGCCAGAATGGCCAGGCCCAGCGCCAGAAACAGCAATTCTGTCGGGCGCAGCAGGATGGCTGTCTCTGCGGTCAGGGCAAACCCGTTCCGCCCGGCCATCCCGGCATAGATCTCCAGCGCCTGCCCAACCGAGGGCGCGCAGAACATCACCCAGCCGATGAGCACCAGGACCATGGTCAGCAGCCAGGCGCCCGCGCCCGGCGCAGGCCGGTGGCGCAGGCCAAGACCGCGCTCCAGCGCCATCAGGCTGCCGTGCCACAGGCCCCACAGCACGAAGGTCCAATTGGCGCCGTGCCAAAGGCCGCCCAGCGCCATGGTCAGAACCAGATTGCGGCAGGTCCGCGCCATGCCGCC
>CAJXHQ010000495.1 GCA_913054485.1 uncultured Paracoccaceae bacterium | reverse complement strand
AGGCCGAGTTTGTTGGCGCCCAGCCAGATCAGGAAGAATTCCGGGCGGTTTTCCAAGAGCAGCGACAGGCGCATGCCCGCGCCGTAGCCGGCTGCCGAAAGGTGCTCCGCCCAGGCATCAGCCGAGGCAAGCGCGGCAGCAAAGCTGGTCTCGCCAGCATCAATTCCGTAGATCCCCGCCGTGGCCGGCAGGACATTCAAGAGCGGACGCTCCGCCCATTTCCAGGCGGAGGCCGCCAGCACCGCGTAGATGCTGGTCTGGTCGTCTGGGATCATGGCAGCAGCTGAATATTTCCGAAGGCCGCATCCGAGTTCAAGATGTCCACCCGCTTGTTCGCAATACGCAGTTTGCCGTCCACCAGCTTCAGATCATGGCTCGCGGTCAGCGCCAGCAGGAACTGGTCGTCCAGCCGGGTTTCCACGTAATGCATGCTGGTGTTGGTTTGGAACACGCCGCCTTCGGCATCGAACTTGTCGATGAAGGGGCGCTGGATCACGTGGTGACAGCGGCTTTTGGGTTTCTGGCTGAAGGTGCGCTCGCCATTCAAACGCTCGACCCTGAGCTTCAGCATGAAATTGTCCTCATACAGCAGCGAGGTCATATTGTGCGGATCCTGCTGCTTGTAGTCCAGCGGCATCCAGTAGAAGCCGTCGTCCAGCCACAGGTCCAGCCATTCGGAATAGCGGCCCTCGTCCAGCATCCGGGCCTCTTCGTAGATGAAGTCAATGATATCGTCGCGGGTGATGGTCATTCTGCCGCCTCCTTGGCGCCCATGGACATGGTCATGAACCGGGCCCAGGCGTCCATCTGGTTGCGCATCTGGCGCTCGGTCGTGCCGTTCTCCACCGCCTCGACGGTGAAGTCCTCGTCTTCCTCGTGCAGGCGCTCGATATTGATCCAGTCGGAGGCTTGCGAATGCAGGCCTTCCTGCGCGCGTTCGTACATTTCCAGATCATCGTGGCCCACCATGGAGGTCGGCGCGTTGATCAGACGGTTATACATGGCGGTGCGCTGAGTCAGAATATCGGGCGCGCCTACTAGCCTGTAGATATAGCTCTCCACCAGGGTCTTGTCCGGTCCCATGGGAATAAATTTCCGCAGCTGCTGGATCGGGCCCTTGATCATGATGTTGGGGAAATAAACCGTATTGTGCCGGTTCTCGCCCAGGATTTCCGCCGCGCGATCCTTGCCGTAAGCCTCGTCCATCGCCTCGGTGTAGCCGGGGATGGCGGAGTAATCGGAGTGGATCGAATGGTGCACGCCGGTGTGGCCGTGGCCATTGGGCCAGGTGCGGATGCCCATTTCCTCGAAAAACTCATAGGGGCTCATGAAGGGCGCGATGATCTCCATCGCCATCGGTTTCGGCTTGTCTTCGGGCCAATTGGCCTCCTCAAAGATCTTCACCGCAGTCCCCGCGCTGCTTTCATGCGCCACCATCGGGTGGCAGGTATCGGTCTGGTTATCGACCAGCATCTTCCAATTGCACTGATGCATGTAGCGCAGGGGAGGCCCAGCCACTTCCAGACGGCCCTCGGGGGAACGGTCGACCATATTGTCGAGCGACGAGAGGCTGCCGCCGAAGTAATCCTCGAAACTGACGCCCTCTTCGGCCAGGCGCGCAAAGACAAAACCGCGGTAGTTCTTCACCTCGCCCACGGCCTGCATGCCCTTGGCGGCTTCGCTGTCCTTGAACTTGGTGTCGGCGTAGCCCTTCTTGAGCGGGATCGCCAAAAGGCAGCCGTCGGTCTTGAAGCTCCAGGCGTGGTAGGGGCAGCGGAAGAACTTGCCGGTGTTGCCGGCGCGGTCGATGGCGATCTTGGTGCCCTTGTGGGGGCAGCGGTTGTACAGAACCCTGATGTCATCGTCCTTGTGGCGGACCATGATCACCGGCTGGGTGCCGATCTGGGTGGTGATGTAGTCGCCCTTCTTCGGGGTCTGGCTGTCATGGCCGACAAACACCCAGGTGTTGGAGAACAGGTGCTTCATCTCCAGGTCGAAGATCTCCGGGGCAATATACGTGTCTTTATGCACCTGGTGCGGCTGGACCAGCGCGTTCACCGCGTCCGGGGTTTGGTACTTACCCATTGCCTTCTCCCTCAGATATCCAGCACCAGGCGGGCGGATTTGGCCCGGCTGACGCAGATTTGCATGATCTTTCCTTCGGCGCGTTCCGCATCCGACAGCACCACGTCGCGGTGGTCCGGCTCGCCCGCCACAACGTCACACTGGCAGACGCCGCAGTCGCCGCGTTGACAGTCGTAAATGACATCGACGCCCGCCTCTTCCAGCACCTCGATAATGGTTTTGTCGGCGGGGATCACATAGACCGCGCCGGTGTCGGCGATCTCGACCTCAAACGGCTGGTCCCCCTCGTGGCTGGCGGGCGAGGCAAAGAGTTCGAAATGCACATGATCGTGGTCGATGCCTGCCGCGGCGGCGGTCTCGCGCACCGCTTCGATCATGCCTTTGGGGCCGCAGCAGTAGATCTGCGTGCCCGCCGCGACGCCCGCGATCAGCGCCTTCAGGTCAGCGGGCTCCGCGTCATCGAACCAGAGGGAAACACGATCGCCATAAGCATCAGAAAGCTGCTTGCCAAAGGTGCTGAGCGCCTGCGAACGGGTACAGTAATGCGCGGCAAACGCCGTGCCGCGGCGGTCCAGTTCAGCGGCAAAGCTGATGATCGGCGTCACACCGATACCGCCTGCAACCAGCAGCACGGGCGCCGCGCCGTCGCGCAGTTCAAAATCATTCTTGGGGACCGTCGCAGTGACTTCTGCCCCGGCTTCCAGCGCGTGCATTGCGATGGAGCCGCCCTCGCCGTCCTCCTCGCGCTGCACCGCTATGGTGTAGCTGGCCGGCGCGTCACCCGGCGGGGTGAAATCCACCAGCGAGTAGCTGCGGGTGCCTGCCTCGCCCAGGTCGAAATCCAGATGCGCGCCGGCCGTATAGGAGGGCAGCGCCGATCCATCAGCGGCGGTAAAGGTGAATTGGGCAATGCGCCCGCCAGCAGGGGTCTTGTCCTGCAATGCCAGTTTGAGCGTCACGTGCATCTCCTCCCGGCGATTAATATGAATTTTCATATTTAAGGCGTCAAGCGGTTTTCGGGCCGCTTTCACGCCATCAGAACGGGTTCTGGCGGATGTTTTCCAGAATCTGCGTCAGGATCCGCATCAGGTCGGCGCGGTCATGCGGGCTGACGCCCTC
>CAJXHQ010000494.1 GCA_913054485.1 uncultured Paracoccaceae bacterium | reverse complement strand
TGTTGCGGTGTATATGGGAACTGTACACGAGTTCTGCAAGGAAATCGCGGTGAAACCGGGCCTGGAATGAGACCCTCCTGCCCTCTGGCCGGCCCTGCGGAACCGGCGCGCCAGCAGAACACGAGAGACGGGCGTACTCTGCCGGGAAGCGGTCCGGGGCAGGGTCGGCCCTGAACGCGGCTGTGTCCGGGTGCAGGTTTTGCGGCCCGCCTCAAGGTCGGACCGTGCCTCGCGAGGCATGCTTCGCCGAGCCTTGGCCGGACCGTTTGCAGCCGGTCAAAGGCCTGCATCTAAGCGGGCGGCTTCCAGCAGCGGGACCAGGCGGCCGGCCCAGGTATGGCGCGATGCATGATCAGCGATCAGGTCGTTACGCAGCTCGATCAGCGTGTTGGGGCGGCCCATCGTCGTGCCATGCCGGTCGATGGCGTCGCCCGGCAGATAGCCGGTGTAGGGTTCATTCACCCCGACGCAGAGATCGCCCTCATCCTGCAGCCGCTTGATGAAGGCAGGCGAATAGCGTTCTCCCTCCGGGTAAAGAATACCGATCTCCCAGGGCCGTGGCGCACGCCCGCGCAGCTGGCGGGTGAAGGAATGAACCGAGACGATCACCGCATCCTCGCGCGCCGAGGCCAGCTCGGCCAGCGCCGCGTGATAGGGACGGTGGCAGGCATCGAGCCGACGTTCACGCTCGGCGTCATCGGCGTGGCGGTTGGCCGGGATGATCGTGCCATCGTAGAGCCGCATCAGCAGCGTCGGGTCGTCCTCGCCGCGGTTGGGGTCGATTACCAGGCGCGAGAAATTGGCCCCGATCACCGGGGCGTTCAGGTGCTGACCGAGGAGCTGTGCCACCTCATAGGCGCCAGGGTCATAAGCGATATGACGCTCCATGTCCTCGCGCGGCAGCCCGAGGTCGCCACCGTTCACAAATGGCGGCACCATGTTGGTCGCATGGTCGCAGGTAATCAGCCATTTGCCCGGCCTGTCCGCCCCATGCACGAAAAACGAAGAATATGTCATCAGCCTGTCATTCCTTTTGCCGCAGGTTTATGGGAGTTGAAGAGAAATGGGAATTGCGCCATAAGGCCCGCAGAAATGTTTGCGGTAACATTTTTCGCAAGCGCCCCGGAACCCGAAGGAGACCCGCCCATGAAACGCCAGCGCAACGTCAAGATCGTCGCGACCCTCGGCCCGGCGTCAGAGACCTACGAGACCATCCGGGCACTGCACGAGGCGGGGGCGGATGTCTTCCGTCTGAACATGTCGCACGGCTCCCACCCGGAGATCGCTGAGAAGCACAAGATTATCCGCCAGGTGGAACAGGACCTGGACAGCCCGATCGCCATCCTGGCCGACCTTCAGGGCCCGAAGCTGCGCGTCGGAGTTTTTGCCAACGGCGCCGAGGATCTGGTGGAGGGCGCTCCCTTCCGCCTCGATCTGGATGAGGCCGAAGGCGACATCAGCCGTGTCTGCCTGCCGCACCCGGAAATCTTCCAGGCGCTGGAAGCCGGCGCCAGCCTGCTGGTCAACGACGGCAAGATCCGCCTGAAGGTAGAAGACTGCGGCGCGGATTTCGCCAATTGCACCGTGACCACCGGCGGCACCATTTCCAACCGCAAGGGCGTGAATGTGCCTGACGTTGTGCTGCCGCTGGCGGCCCTGTCGGAGAAAGACCGCGCCGATCTGGAATTTGTCTGTGAGCTGGGTGTCGACTGGCTGGCCTTGTCCTTTGTGCAGCGTGCCAAGGATGTGTTTGAGGCCAAGGATCTGGCCGACGGGCGCGCCTCCATCCTGTCGAAGATCGAAAAGCCGCAGGCAGTGGAGCAGTTCGAAGAGATCCTCGATGCCTCGGACGGTATCATGGTTGCGCGCGGCGACCTCGGCGTGGAGCTTCCGGTGGCCGCGGTGCCGCCGATCCAGAAGCGTTTGGTGCGCAAATGCCGCGCCGCAGCCAAGCCGGTGATCGTCGCCACCCAGATGCTGGAGAGCATGATCGAAAGCCCGATGCCGACCCGCGCGGAAGTCTCGGATGTTGCGACGGCCATTTATGAAGGCACCGACGCCATCATGCTGAGTGCTGAATCCGCGGCTGGCCAGTATCCGATCGAAGCCGTCACCACGATGGACAATGTCGCCACCGAGGTGGAGGCCGATCCGACCTATACCCAGATCGTCGAGGCGTCGCGCAAGGCAAAGGGCGATTCAGTGGCGGATGCCATCGTAGCCGCCGCCCGCGAAATTGCCGAGAAGACCGAGATCAAGGCGATCTGCTGCTTCACCCAGTCTGGCACCACCGCGCTGCTGACCGCCCGCGAGCGCCCGCGGGTGCCGATTATCGCCCTGACCTCGCGCACTTCTACCGCCCGCCGCCTGGCGCTGAGCTGGGGCTGCAACTGCGTGGTCACCAAGGATCAGGACCGGTTCAAGGGCGCTGTTGTGAACGCGGCGCGCGCGGCGCGCGCTGGCGGCTTTGCCAATGTGACCGACCAGATTGCTGTGACTGCAGGCGTGCCGTTCAATGTGCCCGGGACCACCAACATCCTGCGTGTGGCGCCCTGCGACGAGCGTTTGATCTACAGCACCGACCCGGAGTAAACTGGACCCGTTGATCAGCGGGGACGGTACGATGGATACAGATATTGCCCTGGTCGCAGGGCTTTTGGTGGGCGCCCTTGCGGTGCCCGCCTTGCTTACGTCGATCAGCGAGGGGCGCCCGCCGCGGGTGTCGATGCTCGCACTGCTGATTGCTTTTGGCCTGCTGGGCTATGCTTTGGCGATGAAGCCCGGCGGCTATACGCTTTCTTCTGTGCCGGATGTGTTTTTCGGCGTGCTGGCGCGGCTTTTCTGACCGAATCCCCTTGCTCTTTCAGCCGGGCTTGGCTATTGCCCAGCTCTCAATCGCGCGGCCGGCCCGAAGTGGCATGCCGAGTCGTGCGTGTAGCGAACCCGCATTGAAGGAGACGGAAATGCCCAAGATGAAGACAAAGTCGAGCGCCAAGAAGCGCTTCAAGGTGACAGCGACCGGTAAGGTCCTGGCTGGTCAGGCAGGCAAGCGCCACGGCATGATCAAACGCACCCGCAAATTTATCCGCGACGCCCGCGGCAACACCACCCTGTCGGCACCCGACGCTAAGATCGTCAAGGGCTTCATGCCCTACGACCGCTAAGAGGAGATCTAGATATGTCCCGCGTTAAAGGTGGTACCGTCACTCACGC
>CAJXHQ010000493.1 GCA_913054485.1 uncultured Paracoccaceae bacterium | reverse complement strand
GGATGAAACGGATTTTTTCAGGCGGCGAGTTTGAAGCCAAGATCGGCTATTGCCGGGCTGTGGTTGCAGGCGGGTTTGTCCATGTGGCGGGCACCGTGGGGCAGGGCGATGATGTGGTCAGCCAATGCCGCGCGGCGCTGGAAACCATTGATGCAGCCCTGAAAGAGGCCGGGACCTCGCTGAAGGACACCGTGAGGGTGACCTACTACTTGCCGGACGCGGCGGAGTTTGAACCCTGCTGGCCCGTTTTGCGCGAATACTTCGCAGAGGACCCGCCGGCCGCCACGATGGTGGAATGCGGGCTGATCGACCCGAAATACCGCATCGAAATCGAAGTGACTGCGCTGGCCCCACCCGCGGCCTGAGCGCGCAGGCGCAACACCCTTGGAAAAAAGCGGCAAATCCCGCCCATCCGGCGGGGTGCGCCATCTGGACCCCGGCGCATTTTTGCGCCATATCGGGGGGGACTTTCTCGGAGGCACCCATGGGAATCCTGAACACGCTGCTGAAGGCCGTCACCTGGTGGAACGGCTCGACCCTCAACACCGCGATCTACACCAGGCGCAAAGGTGTCAAAGTGGGTGAGGATGACCAGGGCAATATCTTCTACCGCACCGCCGACGACAGCCGCCGCTGGGTGATGTTCAACGGCGAAGCCGAGGCCTCCCGCGTGTCGCCCGACTGGCACGGCTGGCTGCACCGCACTTTTGACGAGCTGCCTTCGGAAAAGCCGCTGCAGCACAAGGACTGGGAAAAGCCGCATCAGGAGAACCTGACCGGTACTGCCTTGGCCTATGCGCCGGCAGGTTCGATCCGCGCCAGCACCGCCCCGGCGGAACGCCGCGACTACGAAGCCTGGGTTCCGGAGTAACCGCCGCGCCATGAGCCACACCCCCACAGAAATCGCCGTTGGCGGCGTTGTCCTGGCTGCGGCCATCGGGTTTGCTGTCTATGCCGGTCAGGCCGCGGGTCTCTCGCAGGGCCAGAACGGCTATGAGCTCAGCGCCTCGTTCCGCTCCATTGAGGGTGTGACCGTTGGCACGGATGTGCGCCTGGCCGGTGTCAAGATCGGCACCGTGACGGATGTGGACCTGAACCCGCAGACCTTCCGCGCTGATACCACCTTCTCGGTTCTGGACGGGATCGAGATTCCGGATGACAGCGCTGTTGTGATTTCATCCGAAGGGCTGCTGGGCGGCAACTTTGTGGAGATCATGCCGGGCGGTTCCCCCTTCGGCTTTGAGGCAGGGGATGAGATCGACGACACCCAGGGTGCCGTGAGCCTGATTTCGCTGCTGCTGAAATTTGTCTCCGGCGGAGATGAATAGTGACACGTTTTCTGACAGTTGCGGCTGCGGCCGTTCTGGCCACCGGGGCTTTTGCCCAAAGTGAGATCACTGTTGAAACGCTGGACCCGGCCCCTGAGGCCACCGAGGAAGACAGCACAACGCAGTTTCTGAACCAGCCCCAGGTGGCACAGCCCGACGCCGCCTCCGGCACTGCGGCGCTGTTGCGCGGTCTGGATAAGGTCAACGGGCAGATCACCGATGTGGAAGTCCCACTGGGCACCAGCGCCGCGGTCTTCGGGCTTGAGGTGCTGGTGGATGATTGCCGCTACCCGGTGGACAACCCCACCGGCGATGCCTATGCGCTATTGAACGTCAAGGACACCCGCACCGGGGATACTGCCTTTGAAGGCTGGATGATCGCGTCCAGCCCGGCGCTGAACGCGCTGGACCACAACCGCTACGACGTCTGGGTCCTGCGCTGCAATAATTCCTGAGGACTGGGCACGGCAGGGGCGGTGAAATCCGCATCCCCGTGAAGCGCCTCGTGCAGTTGCTTGTGATAGGCTGCACGGCTGATCTCCTGCGCCCCCAGAGAGGCCAGATGCGGCGTGATGAACTGGGTGTCGAACAGGGTAAAACCAGCCTGACGCAGCCGGTCTGCAAGGTAGGCCAGAGCCACTTTTGAGGCATCGCGCCGGCGCGAGAACATGCTTTCGCCAAAAAAGCCCCGGCCCAGCGATACGCCGTAAACACCGCCCACCAGCGCGCCATTCGCGTGGATTTCCAGCGAATGGGCATGGCCCATCTCGTGCAGCTCGCCATAGCGGGTTTTGATTTCTGCGTTGATCCAGGTTTCCTGCCGGTCGGCGCAGGCGTCCATCACGGCACCGAAATCACGGTTCACCGCCACCTCATAGCTGCCGCGCCGGATGGTGCGGGCAAGGGACCGGGAGATGCGGAAACCGTCCAGCGGAAAAACACCACGCTTCTTGGGGTCGACCCAGAAGACCTCCGGATCGTCGCGATGCTCTGACATCGGGAAAACCCCGACAGAGTAGGCATGCAGCAACAGTTCGGCAGTGAGTGTCATCGATAGCTTCCGCAACGGCTTGGCCCGGGGCACAGCACGTGCCCCGGCCAGAAGCTTATTCGCTGCCGAAGTTGGCCTCAAGCCAGCGTTCCAGCCAGTGGATGTTGTAATCCCCGGAATGGATGTCGCCTTCTTCCAGCAGGGCGTGGAACAGCGGTACGGTGGTGTCCACACCATCCACGATCAGCTCGCCCAGGGCGCGGTTCAGGCGCGCCAGCGCCTCGGCGCGGTCGCGGCCGTGCACGATCAGCTTGCCGATCAGGGAATCGTAGTAGGGCGGGATCGAGTAGCCATCGTACAGCGCCGAATCCATCCGCACACCCAACCCGCCTGGGGCGTGGAACGCGGTGATCTTGCCCGGGCAGGGCGCGAAGTTTGGCAGCCGTTCGGCGTTGATGCGTACCTCAATGGCGTGGCCGTTGATTTCCAGATCGTCCTGGGTGAAGGACATGGGCAGCCCTTCGGCCACACGGATCTGTTCGCGCACCAGGTCGACGCCGAAGATAGCCTCGGTCACCGGGTGTTCCACCTGCAGACGGGTGTTCATCTCGATGAAGTAGAACTCGCCATCCTCATAGAGGAATTCGACGGTGCCGGCGCCCGAGTATTTCATCGCGCCCACGGCGTCGGCGCAGATCTTGCCGATACGCGCGCGTTCTTCCGGGCTGATGCTGGGGCCGGGGGCCTCTTCAAAGACCTTCTGGTGGCGGCGCTGCAAGGAGCAGTCGCGTTCACCCAGATGGATGCCGGTGCCCTTGCCGTCGCCGAAGACCTGGATCTCGATGTGGCGCGGCTTCTGGAGGTATTTCTCCATATAGACTTCGTCGTTGCCGAAGGCCGATTTAGCTTCG
>CAJXHQ010000492.1 GCA_913054485.1 uncultured Paracoccaceae bacterium | reverse complement strand
AAATTGCGCCAGCGTCTCGTCGTTGGTGATATCCGAATATGTGAAACCGGCCGCATCCAGCCGGGCATAGAGATGCGCAAAATTCTCCGGCCGTTTGGTTTCGATCCCGATCAGCGCGGATCCGAAATTGCGCGCCGATTTCTTCATATACTCAAACCGGGCGATGTCATCCTCCGGCCCAAGGGTGCCGAGGAACTCTTTCAGCGCGCCGGGCCGCTGCGGCAGGCGCAAGAGGAAGTATTTCTTCACACCCGAATAGCGCTGCGCGCGCTCCTTCACTTCCGGCAGGCGTTCGAAATCGAAATTGCCGCCCGAAGTCAGGCAAACCACCGTGCGGCCGCGAATCCACGAGCGCACGTCGCTGAGCGCCTCCACCGCGAGGGCGCCGGCCGGTTCCAGCACGATGCCTTCGACGTTCAGCAGCTCCAGGATCGTGGCGCTGAGCCGGTCTTCGGCGATCGACAGAACATCAGGCTGCGGCACGTGCTGCAGCATGGCAAAGGGCTTCTCGCCGATCCGCCCCCCCGCGGCGCCATCGCAGAACGTGTCCACATGATCCAGCGCCACCGGGTGGCCCGCATCGAGCGCGGCCTTGAAGCAGGCGCCGCCCGCGGGCTCCGCGTAAAGGCAATGCACCGCATCGCCGAAATACGTGCTTACCCCCGCCGACATGCCGCCACCGCCCACCGGCAGGATCACGTGGTCGGGCGCGCGGCCCAGCTGCTCTTCGATCTCCGCCGCAATCGACGCCTGGCCTTCGATCACATCGGCATCGTCAAAAGGCGCGAGGAAATGCCCGCCTTTTTCGCGGCACCATTCCTGCGCCGCCGCCAGGCAATCGTCGAAATAGTCGCCCACCAGGTGGATCTCCACCTGTTCGCCGCCAAACATCCGCGTCTTCTGGATCTTCTGCTGCGGCGTGGTGACCGGCATGAAGATCACGCCTTTCACGCCCAGGTGCTTGCACATGAAGGCCACACCCTGCGCGTGGTTGCCCGCAGACGCACAGACAAAGAGATCCTTGTCCGCCTGCTTGCGCATCGCATTATAGGCGCCGCGGATCTTGTAAGACCGCACCGGGCTCAGATCCTCGCGCTTGAGGTAGATCTCAGCCCCGAAGCGTTCGGACAGCAGCACGTTCTTCTGCAACGGCGTCACGGGGAACACATCGCGCATCGCGGCTTCGGCGGCGCGGGCCTGGGTCTGAAAATCTGTCATTTGCTTTCAGTGGCCTATGCCCGCCCCCAAGGCAAGGGGCAGGCACAATGCATACATAAGAATACCGTGCCAGCCCCTGCACCGATAAAGCGGCGGGACCCCGCGCAATCGCACCAAACCGGCCTGACGCCACATTTGCGCCACTTTTCACGGGAAAGTTACGGCAAATGATTTAACTTTTCGAACAATGGTGGGACCAAAGGGTGCCCTTCCACAGGGAGATGCTGCGATGAAAACGCTCAAAAACATAATATCTGCACTTGCGGTCTCAGCGCTCGCTCTGGGCGCGGTTTCTGTTTCCACTTTTGTCCTGACCGCCGACATGGCCTACGCCAAGGGCGGAAACGGAAATGGTGGCGGGAATGGAAACGGAGGCGGAAACGGAAATGGCGGCGGGAACGGAAATGGCGGCGGGAACAGCAAGAACACCGGCAATGGCGGAGGAAGCAGCAAGTCCGCCGCAAACGGCAATGGCGGCGGAAACGGCAACCGCGGCAACGGCAACGGCAACGGGCTTGTGAAAGACGGCAAATTCCTCGGCATTTTCAAGGTCCGCAACAACCGGGACAGCCAGCCGGCGACGCAAAAGCCGGCCAGAGTCCGCACGGCTTCTGCTCCAGCCCAGCAGACAAAGGTCGAAACCTCGCTGCGTCCGAAACCCCGTCAAGGACGGGGCGCGCTGGCCTCTGAACTGAAAGGTCTTAACGCGGCCCACGCCAGCCCGACAGCCCTGGCCAATGCCAGCCCCAACAGCATGGTTGGCCGGGTCGCTGCCTATCAGACCGCTGTTCTGAATGAGGAGCAGCGTGAATTGCTGGAAGAAGATCTGCTTGGCCTGCAGGAGCAGCTTGACGGCCTGACCACCGAACCGCGAGATCCGGAGGCCATTCAGGCCGAGATTGATGCGCTGGACCCGGAGAGCGAAACCTACGCCGATGATCTGGCCGCGCTGCAGGGCGAACTGGAGGCTTCAGAAAACGCTCCGCAAGAGCCGGACCGCAGCGCTGCGGATATCCAGAGCGAGATCGACGCGCTGGACCCGGAAAGCGAAACCTACGGGGACGATCTGGCCGCCTTGCAGTCAGAACTCGACAACGCCAATGCCTGGGAGTCCGGGCAGGCTGAGATTGCGGCCATAGAAGAGGAAATCATGACCAAGGAAGAGGAGCTTGCCGCCCTCGGCCTGACCCCGGAAGAGGCGCTGGACGCCGCCACCGGCGGCCGCGAGCTGTCACCCGAGGCGCTGGCTGAGCTGCACCGCCTGCTGGAGCTTGATCCCCCGGCCGAGGAGGATCCGGAAGCGGAGCTGCCAGGCGAGGAGGAAGAACTGGCAGAAGCTGCGGAATAACCCTTTACAGACAGGACAGAGGACCCTGCGGAGCCTTTAGGTACCGTAGGGTTTTTCCGTTGGGTTCTCCCTCAACACTGCTGCGCTGCCCGAATCCGCAGCCCTGCCCTTCCAAAACGCGACAAAACCTTGCCCTAGCCGCCAATCCGGGATACGCCGCTGGCGTTCTGCTTATGAGGAAATCCCATGTCCGCGCCCAAGAAAGTTGTCCTGGCCTATTCCGGCGGCCTCGATACATCCATCATCCTGAAATGGCTGCAGACCGAATACGGCTGCGAGGTTGTCACCTTCACCGCCGATCTCGGCCAGGGCGAAGAGCTGGAGCCCGCCCGCGCCAAGGCGGAACTGCTCGGCATCAAGCCGGAAAACATCTACATCGAAGACATCCGCGAAGAGTTCGTGCGTGACTTCGTCTTCCCGATGTTCCGCGCCAATGCGGTCTACGAGGGCCTGTACCTGCTGGGCACCTCCATCGCGCGCCCGCTGATTTCCAAACGCCTGGTTGAGATCGCTGCCGAGACCGGCGCCGACGCGGTTTCCCACGGCGCCACCGGCAAGGGCAATGATCAGGTCCGTTTTGAACTGGCAGCCTATGCGCTGAACCCCGACATCAAGGTGATCGCACCTTGGCGTGAATGGGACCTGTCCTCGCGCACCAAACTGCTAGAATT
>CAJXHQ010000491.1 GCA_913054485.1 uncultured Paracoccaceae bacterium | reverse complement strand
CTCCGTGACAGGACGACCCTATTGCTCCGCGTTATGCGGAAACAGACATAACTGCGAATATAAAAAGATTATTGGGCCCGAATAATAAAAACGCGCCACCCCAGAGATGCACGGCATGTGCTTTGTGTACTTTGCCGGGGGAAAATTGTTATGGCACTTGATACTTCTACTGATAATCCATTGCCGAAATTGGCAATGAAGGCGGAACTTTTAGACGCCGAAACTGAAATGAGACTTGCCTACGCCTGGCGCGATGAGCGCGATGTTCAAGCCCTGCACCGCTTGATTAACGCTTACATGCGTCTGGCGATTTCAATGGCAGCGCGGTTCAAGCGCTACGGCGCGCCGATGAACGACCTGATCCAGGAAGCTGGCCTGGGGCTGATGAAAGCTGCCGATAAGTTCGATCCTGACCGTGGTGTCCGGTTCTCGACCTATGCGGTCTGGTGGATTAAGGCTTCGATCCAAGATTATGTGATGCGCAACTGGTCGATGGTGCGCACCGGGTCGACCTCTTCGCAGAAGTCACTGTTCTTCAACATGCGCCGTGTGCAGGCGCAGCTGGAGCGCGAAGCGGCCTCGCGCGGGGAAAAACTTGACCGCCATCAGCTGCACCAGAAGATCTCCAGCGAGATCGGCGTGCCGCTGCGCGACGTGGAGATGATGGAGGGCCGGCTGTCGGGCTCGGACTTTTCTTTGAACGCAGTGCAATCTGCTGATGAGGACGGGCGCGAGTGGATCGACGCGCTGGAGGATGACAGGGCCCAGGCGGCGGAACTGGTGGAGAACAGCCATGACACCCGCTGCCTGCGCCAGTGGCTGGTCACCGCCATGCAGGCGCTGAACGAGCGCGAACGCTATATCGTGCAGGAACGCAAGCTGCTCGATCAGGCCCGCACGCTGGAAAGCTTGGGCACCGAACTGGGCCTGTCGAAGGAACGCGTGCGCCAGCTGGAGGCGGCGGCCTTTCAGAAAATGCGCAAAAGCCTTGAAGGCCAGTCGCGCGAGGTGCAGAACTTCCTCGCATGAGGACAGTGATCAAATCAGCTGGAAGGGGCGCCGCAACTGCCGGCGCCTTTTTCCTGTGGGCGGGGGCGGTTCTTGCAAACGGACCCTTGGATGCGGCGGCGCTGGCGGCGGATGTGGTGATCCTGGGTGAGGTGCATGACAATCCCGCGCATCACCAGGTGCAGGCAGGGGCCTTGCAGCAGCTGCGGCCTAAGGCAGTGGTCTGGGAGATGATCTCTGCGGGTCAGGCGCAAAAACTGGCCGCAGCGGATCTGACGGACAGCGTGGCACTCTCTGCAACGCTGGACTGGGAGAGTTCCGGCTGGCCCGCATTTGACCTCTATGCGCAGGTATTTGCGGCGGCGGACGGTGCTGTGCAATTCGCCGGTCATGTTCCGCGCGATGCGGCGCGCGCGGCGATGGAGACCGGCGCGGCGGCCGCCTTTGGTGCTGAGGCCGTGCGGTTTGGCCTGGATCAGCCGTTGCCGCAGAATCAGCAAGTGGCACGCGAGGCGGATCAGATGGCCAGTCACTGCGATGCCCTGCCGCAAGACATGCTGCCGCTGTTTGTGGATGTGCAGCGGCTGCGCGATGCCACGCTGGCGCAAGCGGTGACAGCGGCGATGGAACAGACCGGCGGGCCGGTTGCGGTGATCACTGGCAACGGCCACGCCCGCAGCGACCGCGGCTTGCCGGTCTATCTGCTGGCCGCGGCTCCGGATCTGCAAGTCTTTGTGCTGGGCCAGTCAGAGGCCGGGCAGATCGAAGGCCGCTTTGATCAGGTTCTTGATGCGGCCCCGGCCGCGCGGCCCGATCCGTGCGAGGCTTTCCGCAAAGGGTAATGGCGCGCGGGGCATTCCCTCTGGCCGCGCTGCGCGATAGGATGCGCTGAACATGCTGCAAGGGTGTCCAAATGCTGGCAGGCAAACATATTCTACTGATCATCTGCGGCGGTATCGCGGCCTATAAATCGTTGGAGCTGATCCGGCGCCTGCAGGATCAGGGTGCCAGTGTCACGCCGGTCCTGACCAAGGCCGGCGAGGAGTTCGTCACCCCCCTGTCAGTGTCCGCCCTGGCAGGAACCGAGGTGCACCGTGATCTTTTCGATCTGACCAAAGAAGCCGATATGGGCCATATCCAGCTGTCGCGCAGCGCCGACCTGCTGGTGGTGGCGCCGGCCACTGCGGACCTGATGGCGAAGATGGCAAACGGCCATGCCAATGACCTGGCCTCGACGCTGCTTTTGGCGACCGACACGCCGGTGCTGCTGGCACCTGCCATGAACGTGCGGATGTGGGACCACCCGGCAACACAGCGCAACCTGGCGGTGCTGGCGCAGGATGGGGTTTCGTTTGTTGGCCCCAACGAGGGTTCGATGGCCTGCGGTGAATTCGGCCTTGGCCGGATGGCCGAGGTGCCTCAGATCATCGAAGCGGTGGCCGCGAAGCTGAACGACGGGCCTTTGACGGGCAAACGCGTCCTTGTGACCTCCGGCCCCACCCACGAGCCGATCGACCCGGTGCGCTATATCGCCAACCGGTCGTCCGGGGCGCAAGGCACGGCGCTGGCCCGTGCTCTGGCCGGCCTGGGCGCTGAGGTGGTGTTTATCACGGGCCCTGCCAGCGTGCCGCCCCCTGCTGGCGTTGAAGTGGTGGCCGTGGAGACCGCGCAGGAGATGTCGGACGCAGTGGATGCGGCCCTGCCGGCGGATGCCGGTGTGTTTGCAGCCGCCGTGGCGGACTGGCGGGTGACCAGCGCCTCGGACCGCAAGCTGAAGAAATCCAAGGACGGGCTGCCGATGATGGAATTTGCCGAGAACCCGGACATCCTGAAGCGCGTGGCGCATCTGGAAGAGGGCCGGCCCGGGCTGGTGGTGGGTTTTGCCGCCGAGACCAATGACGTTGTGGAGCACGCCACGGCAAAACGCGCCCGCAAGGGCTGCGACTGGATTGTGGCCAATGATGTCTCGCCCGGCACTGGCATCATGGGCGGATCCGAGAATGCTGTGGTGCTGATCTCGGACGATGGTGCGGAGGCCTGGCCGCGGATGGGCAAGGACGCGGTGGCGCGCAAGCTTGCGGAACGGATCGCGGCGGCGCTGGCCTGAGGGTTTCCGCCTCCGGCGGGAGTATTTTTGGAAAGTTGAAAGCGGGAGCGCGGGCATGGTGACGATCCGGGTGATGTATGACGAGGGCGCGGACAGGGACGTGGCGCTGCCGTCTTATGAGACATC
>CAJXHQ010000490.1 GCA_913054485.1 uncultured Paracoccaceae bacterium | reverse complement strand
TTACGAGGAAGACCAGCAGGATAATGATCCCGCCCCAGGCGCGTTCGTAAAAGGCCGGGTCGGCGCGTTTGGCCCATTCATAGATCTGGGCGGGCATGGCCGAGTTCGGCGACAGCAGACCCTCGGCCAGCGTGTCGGGCGCGTTTGAGGCGATGAAGCCCACCATGCCGATCAGCAGCAGCGGTGCGGTTTCACCCAAGGCCTGCGCCAGGCCAATGATGGTGCCGGTCAGGATGCCCGGTGCGGCCAGCGGCAGCACGTGGTGGAACACCGCCTGCATTTTTGAGGCCCCTACCCCAAGGGCCGCATCCCGGATCGACGGCGGCACCGACTTCAGCGAGGCGCGGGTCGAGATGATGATGGTCGGCAGGGTCATCAGCGTCAGCACCAGACCGCCGACCAGCGGCGCCGACATCGGCAGGTGCATGTAGTTGATGAAGACCGCCAGGCCCAGGATACCAAAGACGATGGAAGGAACAGCCGCGAGGTTGGAGATGTTCACCTCGATGATGTCGGTGATCCAGTTCTTCGGGGCGAATTCCTCAAGGTAGATGGAGGCAGCCACGCCGATCGGCAGCGCCAGCGCCAGAACCACCAGCATCATGAAGAGCGATCCCACCATGGAGACCCCCATGCCGGCCGCTTCGGGCCGCTGGTCGGAGGCATCCGCGCCGGTGATGAAGGCGAGGTTGAAGGTCTTCTCGACCACGCCGGCTGTGACCAGCGCGTCAATCACGTCCAGCTGTTCGGGCGAGATGTTCTTGTCATTGCCGATGCTTTCACGGTGCACACGGCCCTTCATATAGCCGTCAACACGGCTGGAGGTCAGGAAGCGGAATTCGACCGTCTCGCCGATCAGGTCGGGGTTGGCGAGCACGAAGTCGCGCAGCTGGGCGGCAGCCCCTTTGGACAGGAGGCCGGTCAGCTGCTTGGCCTTCAGGCCGTGCTCGATGCCCTGCTCTTCGACCTTGGACTGCACCGCTGCCTTGATCAGCGGCGTGTAGCCGAAGGTCGAGACCTTTTTGATCTGCTCAAGGTCGCGGTTGCCCTTCTTGTCCAGCTTGCTCTCCAGCAGTTCGACCTGCAGGGTCATGAAGGTCTGGGTATAAGCGCCGGTGCCGCGGCTGAAGATGGTGGTGACCAGCACCACCAGCATCAGCAGGCCCACGGAAATGGCGGCGATGCCATAGGCTTTGAAGCGGGTCTCGGCGGCGTTGCGGCGCTTGGTGCGCGCGTCAAGGGTGAGGAGCGAGCCGCTGGATTTGCGGCCCGGTTCAGCCGCTGCGGGTGCCTGGCTGATATCGGTCATTCGTACTGCTCCCGGTATTTGCGCACGATGTAGAGCGCCAGGACATTGAGCCCGAGGGTAAGGACAAAGAGGGTGAGGCCGAGGGCAAAGGCCACCAGCGTTTCGGGGCTGGCAAAATCAGTGTCGCCGGTCAGCTGCGAGACGATCCGCGTGGTGATGGTGGTCATCGATTCCAGCGGGTTGGCAGAGAATTTTGCAATCGCCCCTGCCCCCATGACCACAATCATGGTCTCGCCGATGGCGCGCGAGGCGGCCAGCAGCACCGCGCCAACAATGCCCGGCAGGGCGGCCGGCAGCACGACAGAACGCACGGTCTCGGATTTGGTGGCACCAAGACCAAGCGCGCCGTCGCGCATCGACTGCGGGACCGCGTTGATGATGTCATCGGACAGGGAGGAGACGAAGGGGATCAGCATGATGCCCATCACCAGCCCTGCGGTCAGCACGGCGGTGGCACCGGACATCCATTCGACACCCAGAAGTCCCTCGTCGCCGCGGCCGAAGATATTGACCAGCAGCGGGCCGACGGTCAGCAGCGCAAAGAGGCCGTAAACGATGGTCGGGATGCCGGCGAGGATTTCCAGCAGCGGCTTTGCGAAAGACCTCGTGGCCTTGGAGGCATATTCGGACAGGTAGATCGCCGCAAAAAGGCCGATCGGCACGGCGACCATCAGCGCAATGACCGAGATATAAAGCGTGCCCCAGAGCAAAGGCAGGATCGACAGCTCACTGTCGCCGCGGAAGTTCGGGGCCCAGGTGGTGCCGAAGAAGAAGTCTTTCCAGTTGTGCAGCCCGAAGAAGTTGATCGTCTCAAACACCATCGACAGCACGATGCCAACGGTGGTCAGGATCGCAAGCGAGGCGGCGAGGATCAGAAGCGCCATAATGCCGCGCTCCACCACATTGCGGGCGCGGAAATCCTTGTGGGTGCGGCTATAGGCGTATGCCAGTCCGGCAAGCGCCAGCAGCACGGTTACAACAGTCATCGCCGTCTGGCCCGTGCTGCGCATGCTGAAGTAGGCCCGCGCGGCGTCCAGGCTTTCCGGGCTGACTTCACTGCCTAGGGCAATGCCAAGATCGCCCAGAAGAGCGCGCACATCTGTGGCTTCGGCGTCCAGGGCCTTCACCTCATTCAGGGTGATCGCGCCGTTGGCGATGGCCAGTTCGATGCCGTCGGCGGTGCGGCGCACGTCGCTCATCACCAGGCCGAGGGTGGACCCCTCACCGATCATGGCCTCAGGGATCATGCCGGAGACGGAGGTTTCGATGAACATCGGCTGGACCAGCAGCCAGACCGCCAGAACGCCCAAGGCCGGAACCAGGGCGGACAGAAGGACATTGTAGCCGTAATAGGCCGGGCGGGAGTGCAGCTCTCTCATGTCACCGCCAGCCGTGGCCAGCGCGCGGGACCGGCCCAGGACATAGCCCGCAACGGACAGCACGAGGAGAAGAACAACAAGCCAGAAGGTGGGCATCAAGGGCTCCGAAGGCTGTGGGTGGGTCTGGCCATGGCCAGGAGACGGATTGACCGGGGCGATGCCATCGCCCCGGCCGGAATTCAAGGCTGTTCAGCCGGGCTTAGGAGTTACCGCCCAGAACCGCTTCGTTGGAAACGGCTTCCTGGGTGTCGGCCAGTTCCGGGTCAGCCACCAGGCCGTATTCGGCCAGCGGGCCGTCGGGGCCTGCGATTTCGTCGGCGATGAAGAATTCAGCGAATTCTTTCAGGCCGGGGATCACGCCGATGTGGGCTTTCTTCACGTAGAAGAACAGCGGGCGCGACACCGGGTATTCGCCGGTTGCGATCGACTCGGTGGAGGGAACGATACCGGACATGGTTGCGACCTGCAGCTTGTCGGTGTTGTTCTCGTAGAAGGCCAGGCCGAAGACGCCGATGCCGTCTTTGTTGCTTTCGATGCGGGCCAGGGTCTCGGT
>CAJXHQ010000489.1 GCA_913054485.1 uncultured Paracoccaceae bacterium | reverse complement strand
GGTAAGCCCACAACCTCCCTGACTTCCCTGACCTCCCTGGGAAGACTGCCCCCGGACGCGAAAGCTCCGGGGGTTTCTTTATGTGCCGGGCGCGCGGAACCTGCGCCGGTAGGACGATGGCGCCACCCCAAGGCCGCGCTGCATTGCCCGGCGCAGGCGTTCCTCATCCCCGAACCCGCAGCGCATGGCCACGGCGGTAACCGGCAGTCCGGTGTCCTCCAGCCGGATCGCCTCGACCATCCTGGCCGGGGTCCTGCCGGTCTCCTCGCGGTAGATGCGGGCAAAGCTGCGCGGGCTCATGTTCATGAAGGCCGCGAGGTTTTCCACCCGCAGGTCCGCGCCGGGTTCTGCCGCGATCCAGCTGTGCAGATCCTGAAACCGCCCGCCGGCATCCGCCGCCTGATTGTCCAGAGGCGCGCTGAACTGCGACTGGCCGCCGGGGCGCACCATATAAGCGACCATCGCGCGTGCCAGCGCCATGGCCGCCTTGCGCCCGATGTCTTCCGCCACCATGGCCAGCGCCATGTCGATCCCTACCGTCACCCCGGCTGAGGTCCAGACCGGCCCGTCCTGCACATAGACCGGATCCGCCTCCACCAGAACATCCGGGTGGCAGCGCGCCAGCCAACTACAGGAATTCCAATGGGTAACCGCCCGCCGCCCGTCCAGCAGCCCGGCCGCAGCCAGCACAAAGGCCCCGGTGCAGACCGACGCGGTGCGGCGGCTGCTGCGCGACAGGGACGCCACCATCTGCGTCATCACCGGCGAGGCCGCCGCTGCCCCCGCCCCGCTGCCGCCCGGCACGATCAGCGTGTCGATTTCCCGCCCGGCCCAGTCCGACGCTGCCACTGTTGCGACCGGCAGCACCGTATCGCTCTGCACCGGACCGCCCGGCAGCGAGACCACGGACACACGGTAGGCAGGGTCCCCGCCCCCGGCATCCGAGAAAACCTGCAACGGGCCTGCCAGATCCAGCAGCTTGATGCTGGGATAGACAGCAAAGACCACTTCGCGCGGCGGATTGGCGGAAAACGAGGGCATAATGTCATTTATGCCAAACTCTTTGTGCGTAATCTAGTACCCGCTGAAAAACGCCGGAGAAACAGATGCTAATGCTGAAGCCGAACTGCGAATGCTGCAATGCTGACCTGCCGCCGGACGCGGAAAACGCCCGGATCTGCACCTTTGAATGCACCTTTTGCGCAGATTGCGCAGATGGCCATTTCAACGGCATATGCCCGAATTGCGGCGGCGGATTTGTGCCGCGGCCAATCCGCCCCGCGGCTTTGCTGGACAGGTTTCCGGCATCACAGAAACGGTTCCTGAAACCGCATGAAGGATGCAAAGCGGGGGCAACACCTTGAGCCGTTCCCTTACGGCATTGGTGTTCCCCGGTTTCGAAACGCTCGACCTGTTCGGACCGTTAGAGATGTTCGGCAGCCTGCCCGGCGAATTTTCCATCCGGACTGTGTCAGAAAGGCCCGGTCCGGTCACCAGTTGCCATGGGCAGACGATAGTCGCCGATGCGGGATTTCAGAACATCCTTGAAAGCGACCTGATCCTTGTACCGGGCGGCCCCGGAACCCCGCTGGAAAATCCTTGCGCGGCAACCAACTCATGGCTGCGCCGTATGGCGCGGAATGACGCACTGATGATGGGAGTCTGCACTGGCAGCGCCCTTCTGGCCTGTGCTGGACTGCTGGCTGGCCGCCGCGCAACTACAAACAAGATGTGTTTTGACTGGGCCACGTCTTTTGGACCGGACGTGGACTGGATTGCACAAGCACGCTGGGTGGAGGATGGCAACATCATCACATCCTCGGGTGTTTCCGCGGGAATGGACATGAGCCTTGCAGTCATTGCCCGCCTGCTGGGCAATCCGGCGGCGGTACAGGTCGCCGGCATCACGGAATACGATTGGCACGATGACCCGTCTTGGGATCCCTTCGCGGAGCACTACGGGCTGATTTAAACGCCAATTCCTGACGCCTCCGGCCGACGTTATTGGCTGAGCAGCACCGCCTCAACCCGCCGGTTCGTCTCGCGGCCTTCTTCCGTCAGGTTGCTGGCCAGTGGCGCCAGATAGCCGGCCCCCGCCACCTCCAGCCGGTCTGCCGGCACGCTGTGACGCTCGGCCAGCCGGTCGCGCACGGCTTCGGCACGGCGCTGGGAAACCGCGGTATTGGCAGCGAGAGATCCTTCGGAATCCGTGTGGCCGACCAGCAGGACGCGCGCCTCCGGATTGCCGGTCAGGAACGCAGCCAGCGCTGCAAGGCTGGTGAAATCCCCCTCACCCAGCCGCGACGACCCCGTTTCAAATTCGAGATCAGAGAGCACCACGCGGCCCTGTTCCTGAAATGCCGCAGCCAAGCCGTCTGTGCCCGGCACGGATGGCGGCACGGACGGGACCGCAGCCGGCGACGGCTGCGCCACAACGCCAAGGGTGCTCTGCGCCTCAGGCGGGGAGACTTCGATCAGCTGAATGTAAGCGGTAGAGATACTGTGCGACACCAGCAGAGACACCGCCGCGCCGCCGCCCTTGCGGGCCGAGAGGAAGACGAAATTATCCAGGTCGACCGTCATGTCCGGGGCCGGGATGATTTCAATTGCAAAGCGGAAGTCGAAGCCGCCGCAGTCGCGGTCGCTGCACTCAAAAACGATATCATAGCCGGCCGCTTCCAGAGCATCGCGCACCGGAGCGGCGATCTGCAGCGGTGAGGCATCCACTGCCACCCGCCAGCTGCGCCGCACTACCCGGCCTTCGATGCGGGCCAAGGGCACCGCGCCGTTGGCAAACACACCTGTGGGCAGCTGATAGGCGGCCAGCTTGCTGATCCGCTCGGCGAGCGGCTGCACACCTGCTGGCAGCGGCAGCTCGGCCGCGGCAGCGGGCAGCGCCAGCAGTGCTGCCAAAGCTATAGCGGCGACGCGGATCACCGGGACTGGGTGTGGTATTCGGGGTTCGGTTGCATCGCCGTGGCCGAGGCAACGCGGTTCGACATATTGTAGAACCCCGCCACATTGGCGATGTCCCAGATGTCACGGTCGCTGAAACCATGGGTCCGCAGATCCTGCCGGTCCGGTTCTTCTATGGCAGCGCTCTCATGGGTCATTTTTGCTGCAAAATCCAGCATCGCGCGCTGTTTCGCCGTCACCGGCGCGACACGGTAGTTCATCACCAGCATTTCTCCCAGGGCCGGGTCGCCCGACAGCTGCCGCACCGCAGCACCATGGGCGACAAGGCAGTAAAAACACT
>CAJXHQ010000488.1 GCA_913054485.1 uncultured Paracoccaceae bacterium | reverse complement strand
CGCCCCGACCGCTGCCAGCTGTTCGGTCCCGGCTCCCGCCCTGCAATTTTTGAAAAGATGGCCGCCAGCGCGGCAGATGTGATCAACCTCGACCTCGAGGATTCGGTGGCACCCTCGGACAAGGACTCGGCGCGCGCGAATATCATCAAGGCGATCTCAGAGATCGACTGGGGCACCAAGACCCTGTCGGTGCGGATCAACGGGCTGGACACGCCCTACTGGTACCGCGATGTGGTGGATCTGCTGGAACAAGCCGGAGAGCGGCTGGACCAGATCATGATCCCCAAGGTGGGCTGCGCCGGTGACCTTTATGCGGTGGACGCACTGGTCACCTCGATCGAAGCCGCCAAAGGCCGCAGCAAGCGCATTGACTTCGAAGTCATCATCGAAAGTGCCGCCGGCATTGCCCATGTGGAAGAAATCGCCGCCGCCTCGCCGCGCCTGGTGGCGATGAGCCTGGGGGCTGCGGATTTTGCCGCCTCCATGGGCATGCAGACCACCGGCATCGGCGGCACGCAGGCCAACTACTACATGCAGCACGAGGGCCAGAAACACTGGTCCGACCCCTGGCACTGGGCCCAGGCGGCCATTGTCGCCGCCTGCCGCACCCATGGCGTTCTGCCGGTCGACGGGCCGTTCGGAGATTTCTCCGACGACGAAGGGTTCCGCGCGCAGGCGCTGCGTTCCGCGACGCTGGGCATGGTCGGCAAATGGGCCATCCACCCCAAGCAGATCACGCTCGCTAACGAGGTTTTCACGCCTTCTGAGGAAGCCGTCACCGAAGCGCGCGAAATCCTCGCCGCCATGGAAGAGGCCAAAGCCAAGGGCGAAGGCGCCACCGTCTACAAGGGCAGGCTGGTCGATATCGCCTCGATCAAGCAGGCCGAGGTCATCGTCGCCCAGTCTGAATTGATCGCCGGCAGCTGAGCACCGCATGATGGAGGGGGGCTCCCCCCTCCGGGCCTGCGGCCCGTTCACCCCGGAGCATCTCTCCAAGGATCGTTGCCTTGGCCGCATTTCATCTTTTTGGAGATACTCCGGGGTCCGGGACGCGCCTCGGCGCGCGCCGCTGACCAACAGTCAGGCGCGCAGGTCTTTTGGGGACTCCATCACCACATAGGTGGTTATCGACGTCACATGCGGAGCTGTCCCCAGGATATCCGCATGGAATCGCTTGTAGCTGGGCAGATCAGCGCATTCGACGCGCAGGAGATATTCGATGGTGCCGGTGATATTGTGGCATTCCACCACCTCCGGCGCGCGGGCCATGGCCTGTTCGAAATCCAGCTGCGCCCCCTTGGAATGATCACCAAGGCCCACACCTATATAGGTAACAAAGCCGACGCCCATCGCCTGGCGGTCCAGCACGGCCCGGTAGCCGGAGATCACACCCGAGCGCTCCAGCTCCTGCACCCGGCGCAGGCAGGCGGAAGGCGACAGGCCAACCCGCTCGGCCAGCTCCAGATTGGAGATGCGCCCGTCGCGGGAAAGCTCTTGCAATATGTGATCGTTTATCCGGTCAGACTTAGCCATAAGTTGCACAACTAGCCCAATATTGCACAAAAACACAATTTCATTTGCCGGAAATCGCTCCAAATTCACCGCATGACTTATGAACTCCTTGCGGCGCTTGCGCTTTTTGCCTTTGTCTCGTCCGTTACCCCGGGGCCAAACAACCTGATGCTGATGGCTTCGGGGGCCAATTTCGGCTTCCGCAAGACGATCCCGCATATGCTGGGGATCGGGCTGGGGTTCACGTTCATGGTGGTGCTGGTCGGGGGCGGGCTGGTGCAGATCTTTGATGCTGTGCCCGCAAGCTATGCGGTGCTGAGGGCCGGATCAGTGGTCTACCTTCTGTGGCTGGCCTGGAAAATCGCCCATGCCGCGCAGGCCGCGGCGGGCCAGGCCAAGGGCCGCCCGATGACTTTCTTGCAGGCGGCGGCCTTTCAATGGGTAAACCCCAAGGCCTGGGCCATGGCCCTGACCGCGATCAGCGCTTATGCGCCGGCCCAGACATGGACAGCGATCCTGATCACCGCCGGTGTCTTCGGTGCCATCAACCTGCCGGCGGTCAGCACTTGGACCGTGCTTGGCCAGCAGATGGCGCGGCTGCTGACCAATTCGCGTCGGCTGGCGCTGTTCAACTGGACCATGGCCGCACTTCTGGTGCTGTCGCTTTTCCCGGTTCTGATGGCGGGCTGACGCATTCCTGCAGCGGGCAAATTCCCGTCAGCCCCACTGCGGCGGCACGTCCGGCGGAAAATCGCTGGCCGGATTGCCGTGGACACGGCCCGCCCCCCACAGGATACCGGCTTTACAGGAGGCTGCCATCACTCTCTCCCCTGCCCTTTTGCACCCCCTGCAGGCCACTCCGCCGGATCACAATTCTTGCTGAGTTGCATCCGCGCCGCCGGCAGGCCATATAGGCAAGCAACATTGCGCATTCCGAGGCACCATGACCCAGTATCTGGATTTCGAAAAACCCCTGGCTGAGATTGAAGGCAAGGCGGAGGAGCTGCGCGCGCTGGCGCGGGCGAATGAGGAAATGGACGTGGCGGATGAGGCCGCGGCACTGGATGCCAAGGCGGACCAGCTGCTGAAAGATCTCTACAAGGATCTGACGCCCTGGCGGAAATGCCAGGTGGCACGCCACCCGGAGCGGCCGCACTGCAAGGATTACATCGAAGCCCTGTTCGACGAATACACACCGCTGGCCGGCGACCGCAACTTTGCCGATGACCACGCGGTCATGGGCGGGCTGGCGCGTCTAGACGGCCGGCCGGTGATGGTGATCGGCCACGAAAAAGGCTCTGACACCAGGTCGCGGATCGAACGCAACTTCGGCATGGCCCGCCCCGAGGGCTACCGCAAGGCGATCCGCCTGATGGAAATGGCCGGCAAGTTCGGCCTGCCGGTGATCACCCTGGTGGACACCCCCGGTGCCTACCCCGGCAAGGGCGCAGAAGAGCGCGGCCAGTCCGAGGCGATTGCCCGTGCCACCGAAGCCTGCCTGCAGATCGGCGTGCCGCTGGTCTCTGTGGTGATCGGCGAAGGCGGATCAGGCGGTGCCGTGGCTTTTGCCACCGCCAATCGCGTGGCGATGCTGGAGCATTCGATCTATTCGGTGATTTCGCCCGAAGGCTGCGCCTCGATCCTGTGGAAGGACGCCGAGAAGATGCGTGAAGCGGCGGAAGCGCTGCGGATCACCGCGCAGAACCTCAGCGAACTGGGCGTGATCGACCGGGTGATCAGCGAGCC
>CAJXHQ010000487.1 GCA_913054485.1 uncultured Paracoccaceae bacterium | reverse complement strand
GGATGCTCCCGACGGCGAGGTCCTGGGAAAAATGATTCGTGACGCCCGCAAGGAGAAGGGGCTGACGCTGGAGGAAGCGGCCAAAGCCGCGGACATCGGGCGCTCCACCCTGTCGAAGATCGAGAACAATCAGACCAAGCCCAGTTTCGAGATCATCCGCCGCCTGATGCAGACGCTTGAGCTGGAAACGCCGCAATTGTTCGTGCAAACGGCGCAAAGCGATATCTCAGGCCGCCGCGATTACACGCTGAAGGGGCGCGGCGAGCATCAGGAGACCGCGACTTATGATCACGAGCTGCTGTGCAACGAGCTGACCAGCAAGCGGATGCTGCCCTATATCAGCACCATCAAGGCCCGCGACGTGGCAGAGTTCGAAACCTGGGTGCGCCATCGCGGCGAAGAGTTCATGTATGTGATCAGCGGCGAGGTTACCCTGTTTACCGAACACTACCGCCCGCTGCACATGACGGCAGGCGACTCGGTTTATTACGACAGCGGCATGGGCCAT
Organism: uncultured Paracoccaceae bacterium; assembly: GCA_913054485.1. GTDB lineage: Bacteria > Pseudomonadota > Alphaproteobacteria > Rhodobacterales > Rhodobacteraceae > FREY01. Next base: position 2,754 of record CAJXHQ010000487.1, on the reverse strand, counting down.
GGCTGCGTATCGACCAGCGAAGAAGACGCCAAGGTGCTCTGGGTGTCTTTGGGCATCTGAGCCCGGACGATGGGGAGGCCGCTCCGCACGGCGGCCTCACTGCGCAGGGGGGCGTATTTCCTTCTTGCGCTCAACGCTCCAGCAGGCCGGCAACTTCCCTGCGGGATTGCTGCTCGGCGGCAGCGCTGCCCGGCTCTTTCAGGAACAGCCCGAGGAAAGCTGCGCCCCCCAGCGCCAGCGGAAGTGCAATCAGCGCCGTCTGATAAGCAGCAAAACCCGGATCGGCGGGCATGCCCGCGTCACTTCCGCCGCTCAGCACCCGGCCGGGCAGCGCCATCAGCAGACCGCCGACGATGAACTGCACCGCATTTACCACGGCCGCCGAAGTGCCGATCAGCCGGCCCGGTACCAGCTTCGCTGCGATCGCATAAGGCAGCATCGAGCCGCCTGCCGCAAACCCGAAGGCAAAGAACAGGATCTGTGCCGTCAGAAGGCTGCTGTCGGCAAAAAGGATGATGCCCGCGATCAGCGCCATCTGCACAACAACCGCAATCCGCAGCCCGCGCACCAGCTGGCCGGATCTCTCGGCCAGCCAAGCCACCGCAGGCGCGCCGGTCGCCAGACCCAGCCAGCTGAGCGAAGTGGTGAAATGGGCCGCCTGCGGCTCGAAGCCTGCAGCGGTCAGCAGCCGCGGACCCCAGACCACGCCGACCGCAAAAAGCGCGCCAAAACTGGCACCGCCGATCAGCGCGTTGATCCAGCTGGCGCGCAGGGCAGCAACTGTGCTGGCCGAGGTCAGGATCCCATCCGCGAAATCATAGACCCCGTTCCAGCCGGCCCGGGTGCCGGCGCTGCCCGGCGGGTCGCGCAGAAGCAGCAGCATGGCCAGGCAGACCGCGGCTGCCATTGCCGCGATAATGGTGATCAGCGCAGGCCAGCCGGTGCCGGCCGCCATCAGGCCAGACAGCGCATTCTGCCCGAAAACCGCGCCGCTGGAGGCCGCGAACTGCACCAGCGCAAACATGAAGCCGTAGCGCAACGGCGAGAACCATTGCCCGCCGGCAAAGCCTGCACCGATAAACCCAAAGGAGCCGCCCAGTGCCATCAGCAACTGCGCGGCCATCAGCATCTGCACATTCTGCGCATTGGCAAAGAGAAAGGCCCCCGCCGCCAGCGCCGCGGCGGCCCCCGGCAGGCACCAGCGTGCGCCCAGCCGGTCCAGCATCGAGCCGGAGCCGAATTGCGCCAGCGCGAAGACCCAGGTGTAGATCGATCCGACCAGCCCCACCTGGGTCAGCGTCAGCCCCAGATCGCGCGAGACCGAGACATTGGTGATCGCATAGCCGGAGTTCATCGCAAAGACCACAACGACAAAAGCAGTGGCCAATCCCCAGTTCAACCAGGATCGCCCACTGCCCCAATAGTCTTTGACTTCATTGTCGTCTGCCGGCCCTTTGGCTATGGCCTCCGGCTTGAACTGTTGCGCGTCCTGTTTCATGAGCGGCCTTCTTTAGGTGCAGGCTAGTTTGGGAAAAGGATCAGGGGCGCCCGGCCGGGCACCCCCTTGTTTTGAGCGGATCAGGCTTTCTGTGCCGCCTCCGGATGGGTTTCCTTCATCAGGGCCACCACGGCGACGGCTGCAACCAGGGCAATGGTGATCGGCAGCATCGCAAACTGGGCCGCCTCAAGCCCGGCCAGGCCGGAGGCGTCAGCTTCACCGAAACGGGCGCCGGGCATGCCGATAAGGATGCCGCCAAGGATGAACATGGAACCGTTCACCACAGCCGCGGAGGTGCCGATCTTCTCTACCGGAACCACATCGCCGGCGCCGGAGAAGGCCAGCATGTGCGCCGCGTTGGCAAAGCCGAAGATGAAGAACAGGGCGACGCAGGCGAAGGTGCTGAGGCCGGGGAGGTAGAGCACGGCGGCCAGGGCAGCCAGCTGCACCACGGTGGCGATCATGTTCGGCTTCTTGCGCGAGTGGATACGGTCCGACAGGCCCGGCACGATGGCAGAACCGACGGCCATGCCGATCCACAGCATGGAGGTTGCAAAGACCGCACCGGTCATGTCGACACCATGCGCGATGACGATCTTCGGAGCCCAGACAACACCCAGCGCCAGGCAGGCACCGAAGGTCAGCGCACCGTAGATGCCGGCGTGGACAACTTTCCATTCCTTGCAGACGTCGACCAGCTTCCGGGTCACCGCCATGAAGAAGGATCCGATGCTGGTGGCTTCGGAGTGCACCGGCTCGGGGTCGCGGATGAACACGAAGGAGACGGCGGTCAGAGCGATGCCGAAGACACCGACGCAGTTGAACAGGGTGCGCCAGTCAACAGCTTCCAGCGCCAGGCCGATCAGGTTCTGCGAGAAGGCGGAGGAGGCGGCGGCCACAACCTGGACCATGCCGAACATGACTCCGAACTTGGCCATGCCGAACCATTTGCCGCCGACATAGCCCGCGCCGACAAAGCCGGTGCAGGATCCGATGGCCAGCAGGAACTGCGACACCAGCAGCATGGCAAAGCTGTCCGCATTGGCGAAGGCAAACGCGCCCGCGGTCACCAGCGCCACCGACAGCGGCATCACTTTGCGCGCGCCGAGCTGGTCGAGGATTGCACCGCCGTAGAACTGGCAGAAGGCGAAGACCCAAGTATAGGTGGCGGCGATGATACCCACCTGCGCCACGGTGACGCCGGTCGATTGCTGCATCGGGCCGTTCACGATGGCATAACCGGTCTGGATGGAGAA
>CAJXHQ010000486.1 GCA_913054485.1 uncultured Paracoccaceae bacterium | reverse complement strand
GTGTTTCTGAAGTCGATCAAACGCACCGGTTTTGGTGTGAACCTGTTTGACGAGATGCGCTATAACCGTGACGGCACCGAGATCGAAGATTTCGTGCTGAACAAGCCGCAGTACCGCAACAGCCAGATCCTGATCGCGGGCGACAACTTCGGCTGCGGTTCCTCGCGCGAGCACGCGCCGTGGGCGCTGGATGATTTCGGCATCAAGGTGATCGTCTCAACCTCCTTTGCCGACATCTTCTTCAACAACTGCTTTAAGAACGGCATGCTGCCCGTCAAACTGCCGCAGGAGCAGGTCGATCTGCTAATGAAAGAAGCGGAAAAGGGTGAAAACGCCCGGATGACCGTGGATCTGGAAGCCCAGGAGATCACCACCTCGGAAGGGGAAGTGATCAAGTTCGACGTCGATGCTTTCAAGAAGCATTGCCTGCTGGAAGGCCTGGACGACATCGGCCAGACGATGGCGAAAGAAGCCTCCATCACCAGCTTTGAAGAGCAGGCCGCGCAGTCCCGCCCCTGGGTCTGACCCCCGCTTGACGCTCAAAAAAAGGGGGCCGCCGCACTGGCGGCCCTTTGCTGTTGGGCATCGCTGTTTTGGGCAATCGCGCCACAGGATCCCCCCGCAAAACCGCCCGAGGTGCATTTTTACTCACGCTTAGCGGTAATCTCTGCCATAATTCCTATAAAGCGGCGCACCCATTTGCGCCCTGCACGTTACTGATGCCTGTTATTGTTTGACCAGTTGAGAGGGGGTTTCCTCTGTATGTCTGAATGGATGAAATGGCAGCTTTTGGGGCTGGTTACCTGCTTCTTCGGCATGATGGTGCTGGCTAATACCGTGATCGCGACCATGGCCATTACAACAATGACAGGCGGGCTCCTGCTGATCTCCGGCGGCTTCCAGATCGTTGGCGCCCTGGGCGGCGCGGCCTCCGTCGGCAGCCGTATTCTGGCCGGAATCATGGGTCTGCTGATCGGCTTTCTGGGCTTTTCTTTCCTCACCAACCCGCTGGGCGGGGCGATCTCGCTGACCACGCTGGCAATGATCCTGCTGGCGGCCGGCGGCATCGTGCGGATCGTGTTTGCCTGGCGGCTGAGGGAAACATCTTTTTTCTGGGCGCTGATACTCTCCGGCGCTCTGTCCGTGCTGCTGGCGGGTTACATCTGGGTCAATTTCGCCGCCGCCACCTTGGCCCTTCTCGGCACGCTTCTGGGCATCGAACTGGTGCTGAACGGGATCGGCCTGGTCCTTTTTGCCTATACGCTAAAGGGCCGGACAGACACTCCGGCATAAGCCGGGCCTGCGCGCTTAGGGTGTTCCTCCCTGACCCGGCGCGCAGCGGAAGGGCGCCGTTGCTCCTGTGGGCGGCGCCCCTTCTGCTTTCCGGCATCTTCTTGCGCTCGGCCGCCCGGCAGCCACTACATATAGAACTTCCCCCTGCAAGCCCCTGAAATCGCAGACCTCAATGATGCAAACCGGCACCAGTGACCGTTTGAATTCCCCCCCGGACTAGCGGAAACCAGCCCAAAGCCTTGCGCTGACACCCCGCCCGCGTCCACAAATGAGGCAAGAATGAGGCACACCCGCCCTGCGAGCACATTGGGGACGGGTCTCAAGTTGGAAAAATGGCACGGCAAAGAACCGGCCTCTCCAGTTTGAAGGGAACGAGTAGTGATCGGACGCATCACAGGCGCAGCTATGCGAGGGATACTGGTGGCACTTCTGGTGGCCACCCCAAGCCTGCTGCTGCCCGGCTTTGCAACCCAATCCCCCGAGATCATCGTCCTGCTGGCCCTGCTGGCCGGGGCGCTGACCTGTGCGGAGTATTTCTCAAGCTTCCCCAGCTTCATCGAGTTCCGCGAGGCGCCGCCGTTGAACCGGATGCGGTTCGCTTCACTCTTTATTATCGCCGCAGCACTGAGCCTGGTTCTCGGCCACCCCTACGAGACCAGCCTGATGAGCACCCTGTTCCACGCGCTCGGCACGATTCTTGGCGGTGTGCTGGACTTCCCTTATTCACCCGTGCGCTTGGTCACGCTGATGATGCCGGCCCATGTGCCGGTTGGCACGGTGAACGCGGTGCGCGCTGCCGCGGGTCTGTCTTACACGGTATCACTGGTCACCATTGCCCTGTTCTACATTCAGATCCGCCTGCGCAACTGGCCGGTTGCCAACGGTGCTTTCAATGTCTGGGTAAACCTGCCGCTGTTCGACCCCACCACCGGCGGCGATGTGGTGACACATATGCAGCGGGACGCGCGGATCAACGTGGTTTTCGGCGTGCTGCTGCCCTTTGCCCTGCCAGCACTTGTGAAGATCGCCACCGGCGTTATCGGGCCGGGCCTGCTGGATGAGCCGCAGGCGCTGGTTTGGACAATGGCCGCCTGGGCCTTCCTGCCCGCCTCCATGCTGATGCGCGGCATGGCCATGCTGCGGGTCGCGGCCCTGATCGAGGCCAAGCGTCGGCGCGCCTATGCCGATGCGGCTGACGAGGCCATGCAGGCCGCATGAAGGCGCTGGCGGCACTGCTCGCCCTCAGCCTGACGGTTTCAGCCGCCACTGCCGGTTCGCTGCGTATCGCCACGTTCAACACCGAACTCAGCCGTAAAGGCCCCGGCCTGCTGCTGCGCGATCTGGAACGCGGTGGTGATGCAAGCATTGATGCGGCAATTGCCGCGATTTCCGCCATCCAGCCTGATGTGCTGGCGCTGCAGGGGATCGACTGGGATCAGGATCTGCGTGCGCTGGCAGCACTGAAAACGCGCCTGTCAGAAGCTGGCGCGCATTATCCGCATCATTTTGCCCTGCAACCCGATGCTGGCCTGCCCAGCGGGCATGATCTGGACGGCGATGGGAAAACAAGCGGTGCACGCGATGCCCAAGGCTACGGGCGGTTCACCGGCCAGGGCGGCCTTGCCGTACTGTCACAGCTGCCGGTTGCTGCAGAAATCACCCAAGACCTGAGCAGCCTCCTGTGGGCTGACCTTCCGGGCGCGCTGCTGCCGGTCCACCCGGACGGAAGCCCCTTCCCATCGGCCGAAGCCCAGGCCGTGCAGCGCCTCTCCAGCACCGGCCATTGGATCGTGCCGCTGGAGCTGCCGGACGGCCGCCGCCTGAACCTGATGACTTTCCAGGCCGCGCCACCGGTCTTTGACGGGCCCGAGGACCGCAACGGGCGGCGCAACCACGATGAGATCCGCCTCTGGCAGCATGTTCTGGACCAGGGCCTTGCCGCCGCCCCCTTTGTGATTGCAGGCGGTACCAA
>CAJXHQ010000485.1 GCA_913054485.1 uncultured Paracoccaceae bacterium | reverse complement strand
TCCGCTTCCAGATCTATCAGAAAAAATTCTTCATGAAGTTCCTCAACAACTTCATCACCCAGCTGACGCCCTTCCTGTTCTACGCGGCGGGCGGCTACCTGGTGCTGCGCGGCGATGTCAGTCTTGGCGCGCTGGTGGCTGCGCTGGCCGCCTACAAAGATCTCGCCAGCCCGTGGAAGGAACTGCTCGCCTATTACAACCAGACCCAGGACATGGCTCTGCGCTGGGAGGTGATTCTCGAACGCTTCGCCCCCTCTGGCATGGTCGACGAAGACCTGATGCAGGGCGAGCCGGAGCAGATCCACCGCCTGAAAGGCGATGTGGTTCTGGACAAGGTCAATGTGCGCGATGCGGACGGCAACCTGGTGCTGGAGGATCTCAGCGCCACGCTTCCCGCCGGCAGGGTGATCGGCATTGCCGCACCCTCCGAAGAAGACCGCCGCGCCATGGGAGAACTGCTGACCCGCGAGCTGCTGCCGTCGGCGGGCAGGGTCACTGTGGCTGGCCATGACATGACGGATCTGCACCAGGCCGTGGTGGCGGCCCGAATCGGCCACGCCAATTCCCGGCCGGTGCTGTTCCAGGGTTCTTTCGGTGACAATGTGATGATGCCGATGCGCCCGCGTCCGCAGGGCGCGGCAGAGGATCAGGCGCAATACCTCAAGGCGCAGAAGGCCGGCAACAGCCCGGATCCCTTCGACGCGCCCTGGCTGGATCCGGAGCTGGCCGGTTTTGCCAGCGAGGATCAGCTGCGCGACTGGTGGTTGAAACTGGTCGAAGGCATCGGCTCGGACACTGCCCTGTTCCGCCGCGGCGTGGAGCAGGCCTTTGACCCGGTCCGCCATCCCATTCTGGCTTCCCGGCTGGTTGAGCTGCGCCCGCAGATCCAGCAGGCCGTGCGCGATGCGGGGCTACGCCAATATGCCTATTTCCTGAAGGCAGAGGATTATAATCCAGCCTTGCCGGTTGCTGAAAACCTGCTGTTTGCCACGCCGCATGTGCCCTTCACAGATGACGAGCTGGCCTTGCAGACCGATTTCCTGCAGCAGCTGCGGGCGCCGAAACTGGATGACGACCTGGTGGCGCTGACCCGCGATGTGGTCGACATGCTGCGCCAGATCTTTGGCATCGACGCCACCGATCATCCGCTGTTCCGCAAGCTGGGGCTGGAACCCACGGCCTATGAGACCGCACTGGAGCTGGTCGAGCGCACCCGCTCCAAAGGCGCGTCCTCGCTGGAGCCGAAGGAGCTGGCCCGGCTGCTGATCGTGCCCTTCTCGATTTCCGCCGACCAGATCGGCCCGGCCTTCTCGGACGAGATGAAAGAACGCATCCTGTCCTTCCGCCAAAGCCACTCGGCACAGCTGATGAAAACGCTGGATGACGTCTTCACACCGCTGTCGCCCACGGCCTTTGCGCCCGGCCTGACCGTGCTGGAGAACGCCATGTTCGGCAAGGTCTCCGACATGGCCGGCGCGCGCGGCGACGAGCTGCGCAAGCTGGTTGCCGACCTCTTGGTGGAAAACGGCGTCCGCGACCTGGTGGTGGAGCTGATCTTTGATCTGCCCATTGCGCTGGGCGGGCAGGGGCTGGCGGCCAGCTTTGCCGAACCGCTGGCCTTCTCGCGCGCCACTATCAAGCGGCCCGACATCCTGATCATGGACGGGGCAATGGCCAGCTACGGCATGAGCACCCAGGTCTCGATCCACAAGAACCTGCGCCGCCTGCTGCCGGACACTACGCTGGTCTACCTTGGCGACAGCTTTGAAAGCGCCGATGTCTTTGACACATTCTACGAGCTGCGCCAGGGCGCGGCCGAAACCGGGGAAGAGGAAGGCGCCGCCAGCGCCGATCTCGCCCGCAAGCTGCGCGCGCTGGAGCAGACCGAACTGTTTTCCGGCCTCAACCGCCGCCAGCTGCGCCTCCTGGCCTTTGGCGCGCGCTGGTACGAGGCCCCGGCAGGTGAGGCCGTCTTCCTGAAGGATGATGAGGCCACCGATGGTGCTTATATGATCCTCGAAGGCGAGGCGGATCTGCTGCTGCCGCGCGACGGCCAGGCAGATCAGCTGATCGCCACCGTCGGCCCCGGCCGGCTGGTAGGCGAGCTGGGCCTGATCCGCAAGGAGCCGCGGGCGCTGTCGATGATCGCCAAAACCCCGCTTATCTGCCTGCGCATCGGCGAGGAGGAATTCCTCGCCGTTGTCGAAAACGATGCCTCCACCGCCTTCAAGCTGTTGCAGGTGGTGGCCGGCTATGTCTCCAGCTGACGCACCGGGAAAGGGCTGACATGAAGCTTCTGCGCTACTACGACGGTGACAATATCCACCCCGGGCTTTTGGCTGCGGATGGCACGATCCGGTGCCTGGCCGGCGCGGTGCCGGATATCTCGGGTTCGGCCCTGTCGCCGGACAGTCTTGCCCGGCTGGCGGCGCTGGACGCAAACAGCCTGCCGCTGGCGTCCGGCAACCCCCGTCTTGCGCCCTGCGTTGGCGGCGTCGGCAAATTCCTCTGCATCGGGCTCAATTATTCTGACCACGCGGCCGAGGCGGGCATGGCAGAACCCGACCATCCGATCCTGTTCCTGAAGGCCAATTCAGCGATCTCGGGCCCCAATGACGACGTGATCCTGCCGCGCGGCTCCAAAGCCACGGACTGGGAGGTCGAACTGGGCGTGGTGATCGGCCGCGCCGCCAAATATGTCTCCGAAAAAGACGCGCTGGATCACGTGGCAGGCTACTGCGTGATCAATGACGTATCGGAGCGCGACTTCCAACTGGGCCTGACGGGCCAATGGACCAAGGGAAAATCCTGCGACACATTCGGCCCCATCGGCCCCTGGCTGGTGACGGCAGACGAGGTGCCGGACCCGCAGAACCTGAATCTGACCTGCGATGTGAACGGCACCCGGATGCAGACCGGCCATACCGGCAAGATGATCTTCACCGTGGCTGAGATCATCTCGCACCTCAGCCAGCTGATGACATTGAACCCGGGCGATGTGATCGCCACCGGCACCCCGCCGGGCGTCGGCATGGGCATGAAGCCGGAACCGCTCTACCTCAAACCCGGCGACGTGATGGCGCTGGAGATCGAGGGTCTGGGCCGTCAGACCCAGACCGTGCGCGCGGACGGCTGACCTCGCAGGGGGGGCTCTGCCCCCGCCGCTGCGCGCCTCCCCCGGAGTATTTGGGGAAAGATGAAAAGCGGGCCCGGTCTTCATTTGGCCGGAAATATCCCGGGGTGAATTGCGCCGGATTTCATCCGG
>CAJXHQ010000484.1 GCA_913054485.1 uncultured Paracoccaceae bacterium | reverse complement strand
CGCCGGCCCGGCTCCAGGCCGCCGGGATTACGCCCGCCGGGGGGCAAGCCGCCCGGTGCAGGCAAGCCTCCGGGCTGGCACCCGCCGCATCACCGCCCGCCGGGCTGGCGGCCGCCGTATTACCGGCCGCCCTACCACCGGCCGCCGCATCACCATTGGGGCAACTACCACTGGCACCCGGCTTGGGGCTGGTTCTTCACCGCGGTGATCGTCGGCTCCACCCTTGCGTTTGTCACCAGCATCGACGACGACGGCTGCGAGAAAGTCCAGGACGGCGGCGAAACGCTCTACCTCTGCGACGGGGTGCTTTACCGCTCCACCTATTACCAGGAGCAGCAGGTCTACGAGATCGTCTCGGATCCGCCGGAAGAGCAGGCGGGGCTGACCACCGTGGTGGGGCTGGCGGTAACTGATCCGCTGACCCAGGGCCGGCTGGTGCGCGACCTGCAGAACCGTCTGATCGGCGCAGGCTACGACGTTGGCACCACCGACGGGATCTACGGCAGCTCGACCCGGGCGGCGGTGGAATGGCTGCAATATGACAACGAGCTGCCGGTCACCGGGGTGGTGGATGCGGAAACCGCCAAACTTCTTGGCTTCTGAGCTTCTGGCGCCTGGTCAGGCTTATGCCGGGGCGGGACCAACCCGCCCCGCGCGCCGCGCCAGATGGTGCGCAATGAGGTGCACGCCGCAGCCCGCAAAGGCCATAGCCGCCCCGAGGCTCAGCATCAAGCCGTAGCCTCCCGCCTGCCAGACCAGCGAGCCGAGGTAGGGCGCATGCGCGGCCCCGGCCAGGCAGCGCATTGCCAGCGCGCCGGATCTTGCCCCGAAATTGCGCCCGCCGAGAACCTGCCGCGCGATCAGAGGCCGCACGATGCTGGCAGTGCCATAAGCGCCGCCGAACAGCAGCATAAAGCCCGCAACCGGCCAGGTGCCGCCGCCGACCAGCATCAGAACCAGCAGCGACAGCCCCATCAGCAACAGCGCCGCCACGGCCACGCCATGGGCCAAGATATAGCGATTGCTCACCATCATGGCGACCCGGCCGGCCACCTGCATCGGCCCGATGAAGGAAGCCGCCAGCACCGCAAAGCCCGCCGCCGCGCCCGCCTCGTCCAGGTAGGGCAGGAAATGATGCAGCGCCGAAGGAAAAGCAGATGGCAAGGAACCAGAGTGCGGGCCGCGCCAGAAAGCCATGGCGCCCGTCGGTCTCTGCCGGCTCCGTCGGGTGCGGCGCTGCCGGCTCTGTTCATGAACACCGCGCCTCCCGGACCAGAGCAGCGGCGCCGCAAGGGTGATCGCCCCGGTCCGCTCTGCCTTGCCCCCAGCCCGGATCCTGTTCCCAGCGCAGCAGCAACGCTGGCAGATGCAGTATCGCGAAGCCCAGGCCAGGGTCTGATCAATGGCAAGCAAGGTCACATGGCGGTCAGGACGCGTGTTCGGCACCCGGCATTGGGCGCAGCATCCTCAGCAGGGATGACGCCCGCTGCCAAGGGCCTTGCAGCGGCAAGGGTCCGGATTTCACGAAACAGTCAAACACCTTCGCCCGGGATTTCTGCCCCCGCCCTCGGGCACAGGGATCCGGCGGATCCTTGCCGCCTGCGGCCAAATGCCCGATCCGCATGCCGGGGTATCCCGCCAGCCATGCGCTAACACGGCGTCTTTTCACACAGCACCGCTGCTGCGGCACCGGCATCTCCCTCTTTCCGCTTGCAGCTCCCGCCCTGCGCAATTTGATCCGCATGATGAAGACGCTGTCCAGCCCGGAGCCGCCGCCCCCAGTTCCAAATCCGGAGATTCAGCATGAACAGCGACACGACCCCGCCCCGTTCCATTATCGTTATCAGCCCTCTTCACACCGGACCCTCAGAGCCATGACCACCCAACAAGGGATTCCCGCGGCAGCAGTTTCCATGCGCGGCCCCTGAATGACGACCTGGTCCTCCGGAGCGGCCATTCCAGCCTTTACAACCCCGATCCGGCCCCGATCCCTGCGGCCAAGCGCAACTGGGGCTGGTTCGAGACCTTCATCGTCTGGGCCAATGACGTCCAAAGCCTGTTCGGCTACACGCTGGCCGCCTCGCTGTTACTGACCTAGGGGCTGGGCGGCTGGACCGTGTTTGCCGCCATCCTGCTGTCCGGCTTCATCGTGATGTGGCTGTGCAATCTGATGGGCCAGCCGGCGGTGCGCTATGGCATCCCTTTTCCGGTGCCGGCGCGCGGCTCCATGGGGGTGCGGGGTACGAACTTCCCAGCCGTGGCGCTGCTGCTGTCGCCTCTGGCGGGCGGCAACGGCACTCCGGTCTGCCTCGGCATAAGCGGCATCGAGTGGATCACCCGCTTCGTAAAAACGCCGGGTGAGATGCGCAAAGGCAATTTCATCGGCCTGCCGCTGAACGTCGCCTTCTTCTCGGCCGTCGCGCTGATCGCGACCGCGGGCACCGTCGCAATCTGGGGCGAAGCGCTGACCAACCCGACCGATATCATCGCCAAGGTGGACTCTCTGCCCCTGACTCCGGTGGCCGCCATCATGTTTTTTGCCGCCACCCTCGGCATCAACCTGGTCGCCAATTTCATTCCCCCCGCCCATGACCTCGCCAACCTGATGCCATCGCGGATCAACCTCCGCATGGGCGGGCTGATCACCTCTGCTTTTGCGCTGGTGATCGGCGGGTTCTGGGTCTCCACCATCAGCCAGATCGGGCTCTTCGGCTTCGTCAACACGCTGGCGCGGTTATGGCCGTGGTCTATGGGGTCATCATCGCCGACTACTACTTGGTGAAAGGCGGCAAGCTGGATCTTCAGCAGCTGTTCAAAGCGGATGAGACCGGTGCCTACTGCCATGACGGCGGCTGGAACAAAAAGGCGCTGGTGGCCTTCCTGCTGCCCGCGGCCTTCTCGGTCGCCTGCGTCTGGGTCGAGGCGATCCCGGCGCCCGAAGGCATCTCCTGGGTCATCGGCGCAGCCCTTGGCGGCGCAGTCTATTGGCAGATTACACGGAAATATGGCAGCTTTTCTTGATGAAACGGGTCGGGCACTTCCAGGGTGCCCGGCTTCTTCTGTTTGCGCGGCGTCAAATTATCCGACATCTTTTGTCAGAAAAGCTTTGCATCCCGCGCCGGATCGTTTAATTGACCAAATCAGTCGGGAACTTGCCCCGGAATCAAATTTCAGTGGATACAGTCATGAAGAACACCAGCACCCTTCTTTCCGCCGCCCTGGCCGCTGCGATCGCAGCCCCTGCCTTTGCGGAAGGCGAACTGAACCTCTACTCCGCCCGCCACTAC
>CAJXHQ010000483.1 GCA_913054485.1 uncultured Paracoccaceae bacterium | reverse complement strand
CTTCCGATCTGCCGGCATCCGGGCAGAGCCGGGCCAGTTCTTCGCTCATCCGCGTGCCATAAAACAGTGCGGCGGGTTTGCCGTCCTCCAAGTTGGGGTCGGCGGCATTGGCGGCGTCGATGGCGGTCAGGACCTGGGTCAGCTGGGCAGCACTCATGGGCGGGCTCCTTGGGGGGATGGTTTCGGGGTCAGTTTAGCGGGCCTGCGCGACAGTTGCACGGCGAGGATGCCGCCTGTGACGATGAGCACGCCGATCACATCCAGCAGTCCCAGCTGCTCGCCCAGCAGAGCGGCAGCAACAGCAACTCCGAAGACCGGGTTCAGGAAGTGGAAAGTGGCAGCGCGCACCGCGCCGACACGGTTTAGCAGCAGCACCCACAGGAGCGTGGCCAGCAGACCGGGCATCAGTGTGGTATAGGCAAAGGCCGCAGCCAGGCGCCACGTCGGAGTGACAAAGATATCCTCGGTCAGGGGGGCGGCCACAAAGAGCACGGCAGAGCCGATCAGCATCTGCAGACCCACCACCATCATGTAATTGCCGCCCGAGGTGGCTCCGCGCAGGGCCAGCGTGGCGGTGGTCAGCGCCATCACCCCGATCACGCAGAGCAGAACGCCCGTGAGGTCGACACCGGCATTCAGCCGGGTGCCCATGATCAGCGCCACGCCCAGCACGCCAGCCGCCAGTCCGGCAAGGCCAAGCGGAGTCTGCCGCTCGCCAAACATCATCCAGCCTGCCAGCGCCACCAGAAGCGGCATGGTTGAGGCGATGATAGCTGCCAGCGAGGCTTCAATCCACTGCATGGCGACGAAGTTGAGACCCAGGTAGAGCGCGTTCTGGCAGATGCCGAAAATCACTGTGGCACGCCATTGGCCGGGGGTCAGCCGCCAGTTCTGCCCCATGATGCGGGCGATGATGACGCCGATCAGGCCGGAGATCAGGAAACGCACCGCAAGCGAAAACAGCGGCGAGGCGTCCATCACGATGATCCGCGCCGAGGTGAAGGCCGAAGACCAGATCAGGGCAAAGGCCAGCCCCATTGCAATTGCGCGTGTGTCCATCAGAACCGTTCCCCGGGATACCCGGGCGGACAGTTCCTGATTGCGCACGGATAGGCAAGCCCGGGCCGCATGCAGCCCGGGCAAAAGTTCAAAGGGTCGGGATCGCCTTCTTCACGCCGCGCGCGATGATCACGGTCAGCGCCACTTTGATCAGGTCGCCAGGGATGAAGGGCAGCGCCACGGTGAAGGTCTTGGCAATGTCCCAGCCGTTCATCACCGCAAGCCAGGCCCAGCCGATCACATAGACAACGCCGATGCCGCCGATGATCAGGTAGAGCGCCGAGATGCCCGGATGCGGCTGGCCGCGGTGCTTGTCGAACAGCCAGCCTGTCACATAGGCGGCAATGGGCCAGGACAGCACAAAGCCCGCAGTTGGGCCGAAGTAGATGCCGATGCCGCCGCGCCCGCCGGCCAAGAGCGGCAGGCCGATGGCGACCAGAACGGCAAACAGCAACAGCGCCAGCCCGCCGCGGCGCGCGCCGATCAGCGCGCCGGCCAGCATCACGCCCATCGACTGGGCGGTGATCGGCACGCCGGTGGGCAGGGTGATAGGCGGAAACAGCCCCAGCGCGGCCGTCATCGCGGCAAACAGGGCGATGGAGACGATATCGCGGGTGGAAAGCATGGGGTGTCCCTCTCTGGGTTTTCTTTAGGCTTTGTCGGGGTTGTAGCCGCGCGCCTCGATGGCGTCGGCAATGGCGTCGGACATGCGCAGGGTGCGCACGATCACGGGAATGGCCACGGCGATGATGCTGCCGTCCAGCCCGCGCACGCGCTGGGCCTCGCGCACCTCGCCTGTGATCTGCGCCAGCACCGGGATGAAGCGCAGGGCCAGCGCCAGGGCGAGGCTGATTTTCGACGGGTTGAGCCCAAGCGGGCGCAGCACCTGGAAGCCGATTTCCATTGCGGCGACCATGTCGGAAACACGGGTGGTCAGGGTCAGCAGGCCTGCCAGCAGCAGAAGCGTTGCAAAGCGGGCGATGAAAAAGGCCCCGGTCAGCCAGCCTGCGATGAAGACCTGCGCCGCAAACAGAATGGCAAAGACCAGCAGCACCGGGCGCAGCTGCGCCCAGGCGGTGGCAAGCCCGAGCCCGGTGGCCGCATAGATCGCCAGCACAGCCAGCATGACCGCAATGATGGCGGGCAGGCCGGGCAGCAGGAAGACACCGGTGCCCGCAGCGGCCAGGGCCAGCAGTTTGGCACCGGGGCGCATCGCGTGCAGGAAACTGTTGCCGGGGCGGTAAAGCTCAAACACCGGACATTGCCTCCACGTAAGCTTTCAGCGCCGGGGTTGGCGCGTCATCAGCCAGAATGCGGCCCTCGTCAAAGACGATGACCCGGTCGAAATCCGCGATCAGATCCAGATCATGGGTCACGACGACGGCGGTCTGCTCCAGCGCCTCGATCGCCTCGGCGACGCGCAGCTTGTTGCGCAGGTCCAGCAGCGTGGTGGGCTCGTCGAAGACAATGACCTCGGGGTCCATCACCAGCACGCCGGAGATCGCCAAGAGCTGTTTCTGGCCGCCGCTGAGCAGATGCGCGGGGTGGCTGCGGTGGCCCTCCAGCCCGTAGCGGCGCAGCATTTTGCCTGTTTTAGTCTCGATTTCGGCCTTGGAGAACTTTAGGTTCTTCATGCCGAAGGCGACGTCTTCCTCGACAATCGGGAAGACGATCTGGTTGTCCGGGTTCTGAAACACAAAGCCGACGCGGCGGCGCACTGCCTTGCCGTCTTTCGCCGTGTCCAGCCCGCCGATGGAAACCGCGCCCTGATCGGGCAGCAGCAGCCCGTTGATCATCCGCGCAAAGGTGCTTTTGCCACTGCCGTTGGCGCCCACGACGGCAATGCGTTTTTCCGCAAGCGTCAGCGAGATGTCCCGCAGCACGGGCGTGTCCCCGAAGGCATGGCTGACGCCGTCAAAAGTGATGGTGCTGCTGGTCATGGCGCGGGCTTTCCGGCGGCGGATGGGGGGGGCAGGATCGGGTCTGACTAGCACCCTGGTCTGCACGCGGCAAGATTATAGATAATCACGAGGCATGGATAGATAAATGCCGTCACGTCAGAGGCTTGCAGCTGGTCCGCTGCCCGGGCACAAAAAAAGGGCCGCCGGGGGGCAGCCCTTTTCAAAATGATCCGGAAGCCGGGATCAGCCGTTGACGCTGTCTTTCAGCGCTTTGGCGATGGTCATTTTCACGACCTTGTCGGCTTCTTTCATGAATTTCTCGCCGGTGGCGGGGTTGC
>CAJXHQ010000482.1 GCA_913054485.1 uncultured Paracoccaceae bacterium | reverse complement strand
GGGGATGTGGACAGCACCGGCAATCTGGTGCTTAAGACCGCCAAGGGCCGGGTCAGCATCCCGGCGGCGGATGTTTTCTTTTAAGGGGCAGGGGACAGGCATGCTTCTGGCAATCGACTGCGGCAACACCAACACTGTGTTTTCCATCTGGAACGGAGAGTCGATCCTGTGCACCCTGCGCACTTCGACGCACCATGCCCGCACGGCTGACGCCTACTTCACCTGGTATTCAACGCTGGTGAACCACTACGGGATCGATGCGGATATCACCGATGTTGTGATCTCCTCCACGGTGCCGCGCGTGGTGTTCAACCTGCGTGTATTTGCGGACCGCTTCTTCGGTTGCCGCCCGCTGGTTGTGGGCAAGCCGGATTGCCTGCTGCCCTATGCGCCGCGTGTCGACGCAGGAACAGCAGTTGGCCCCGACCGTCTGGTCAATACCGCCGGCGCTTTTGACCGCCACGGCGGCAACCTGGTGGTGGTCGATTTCGGCACCGCCACGACATTCGATGTGGTCGCCGAGGACGGCGCCTATATTGGCGGGGTGATCTCGCCCGGCATCAATCTCAGCCTGGAGGCTTTGCACCAGGCCGCGGCGGCGCTGCCGCATGTGGACATTACCCAGCCCGAGAAGGTAGTAGGCACCAACACCGTTGCCTGCATGCAGTCGGGCATCTTCTGGGGCTACGTTGGCCTCGTCCGGGAAATCTGCGCCCGCATCAAGGCGGAGCGCGGCGTACCTATGAAAGTAATCGCAACAGGCGGGCTGGCGCCTTTGTTCCAGCAAGCGGCGGATCTATTTGACGCCTATGAGGATGATCTCACCATGCATGGCCTGCAGATCATCCATCAGTACAACAAGGAAAACGGTACACTCGATGAGCAGTGAACGATTGATCTACCTTCCCCTCGGCGGGGCGGGTGAAATTGGCATGAATGCCTATGTCTATGGCTATGGCAAACCCGGCAAGGAGCGGCTGATCCTGGTGGATCTGGGCGTGGCCTTCCCGGATATGGACACGACCCCCGGCGTTGATCTGATCATGCCCGACATGACCTGGCTGCAGGACCGCAAGGACCAGCTGGAAGCCATCGTCATCACCCATGCCCACGAAGACCATATCGGCGGCGTGGCGCATATGTATGCCTCGCTGAACGTGCCGGTCTATGCGCGGACCTTCACCGCCAATATTGCCCGCCGCAAGATGGAAGAGCACGGCCATGATCCGAAGATCGTGGAAACCGTGCAGCCCTGGCCCGAGACCATGAAGCTCGGTCCCTTCACGCTTGGCGTGGTGCCGATGTCGCACTCGATCCCGGAAAGCGGCGGTCTGGTGATCGACAGCCCGGCGGGCCGCGTCGTGCACACTGGCGACTTCAAGCTGGACCCCAACCCGGGTGTTGGCGAGGGCTTTGATCCCAAAGTCTGGGAAGAGATTTCCAAGGATGGCGTGCAGGCGCTGATGTGCGACAGCACCAACGTGTTCTCGCGCCACCCTGGCCGCTCGGAAAGCGAGCTGGCCCCGGAAATCACCCGCCTGGTCGGCGAGGCCAGGGGCATGGTGGCCGCGACCACCTTTGCCTCCAATGTGGCACGGGTGAAAACCCTGGCCGAGGCCGGCGTGCGCGCCGGGCGTTCGGTTGTGCTGCTGGGCCGCGCCATGCGCCGCATGGTGGATGCGGCGGTGGAAACCGGCGTTCTGACCGATTTCCCCAACTGCGTCAGCCCGGAAGATGCGACAAGCCTGCCGCGCGAGAACCTGATGCTCATCGTCACCGGCAGCCAGGGCGAACGCCGCGCTGCAACGGCTCAGCTGGCGCGCGGCAAGTACCGCGGTCTGACGATGAAAGCAGGCGATATGTTCCTGTTCTCCTCCAAGACCATTCCGGGCAATGAAAAGGGCGTCATTGGCATCATCAACCAGTTCTCCGAAAAGGGAATTGATGTGGTCGATGACAGCTCTGGCCTCTATCACGTGTCCGGTCACGCCAACCGCCCCGATCTTGAGGCGATGCATGACCTGATCAAGCCGAAGATGCTGGTGCCCATGCACGGCGAGCACCGCCATCTGCGCGAGCACGCAAAACTGGGCGAGGCCAAGGGCATTGCCAGCGCGCTGGCCGTCAACGGCACCATGCTGGACCTGACCGGCGACACACCGAAAGTGGCGGATTACGTCGAGACGGGCCGCACCTATCTGGACGGCTCGGTCAAGATTGGCGCGTTGGATGGCGTGGTGCGCGACCGGATCCGCATGGCGCTGAATGGCCACGCGGTGGTCAGCGTGATCATGGACGAAGAGGATGAACCGCTGGGTGAGCCCTGGGTGGACCTGAAAGGCCTGCCCGAGACCGGCACCTCCAAGGCTGCGCTGGTCGAGGTGATGGAAGAGGACTTGAACCAGTTCCTGATGCGCGCTGACAAAAAGACCCTGCGCGACGACGACAAGCTGGAAGAGGCCCTGCGCCGCATTGGCCGCCAGTCAGCCCTGTCCGAGATCGGCCGCAAGCCGGAACTGACGGTGATCGTCAGCCGGATGCGCTGAGGCCGAACCGCACAAGGCGTTTCGCAAGGCCTTGTGCACAGCAACTTGGCGAGCCGCTTTTGCCAATACCCTTCGAAAGATCGTGGTGCTGTACTTGAAACGAAAAAGCCCCGGCCAATCGGCCGGGGCTTTTTTCATTCAGGTCAGGCGCCCTGGTAATCAAGGGTGCAGCGGACGCGCGCAGTTGGGGGAGGCGGTCAGCTTTTTCGGCAGCGAGGCAACCCAGCGGAAAGCGCCGGTGATCATTGCAGCCATGGCTTCGCCGCGCAGGCGCTGCGCTTCGGCTTCGATGTTGCGGATGTCCTGCAGGGAGAGGGGCTGAAAGGTCATGTCGGTCATTTGCACGTCTCGCGTTTCAATGTGTCTGTCTGCCTTGCGGCGTTGACGGATATATAGGCGAGAAAATATCTGATGAAATCAGACAATGCCGAGATGCCGCTATGCAGCATTTGCAGGGGTTCATTCATATTCATGCAACAAAGGAAAGGCCGCCCTGCACGGACGGCCTGTCTTTACTCAGCGATGCGGATGTACTCAGCTGACGCGGCGCTCGGCGAAGCTGAGAGCGATGAAGCTGGGCATATGATCGCCCATGCCAACCACGTTGTGGTCGCGTCCACCACCTTTGCGGCGACGGTCATCACGGCGATCGTCCTGACGGGGACGGTCGGTGTTGGCGCTACGCTCGTTGGTGTTGCCACGTGCGTTGCGCGCGGGTTTCTTCTCGACCGGTGCCTTGTCCGCCGGAGCGGTGTCCG
>CAJXHQ010000481.1 GCA_913054485.1 uncultured Paracoccaceae bacterium | reverse complement strand
CGTTTTTTGTTTGAAGCAAGCAAGGCGCTTTTGTCAAGGCGTTTCGAAACGCCTTGGGGCCCGCATTCGGCCAAAGAAAAACCCCGCCGGAGCGGGGCCATTCAAAGGAGGGAGCTTTGTTACCAGGCGCCAGCCGGCAATTGCGCCGGGCCGCCGGGGTCCATCGGCAGGGCGGGGGCCCAGAAGGCCTCATCCGAGATCAGGTCGACGACCAGCTGGCGCGCCTCCTGCGGGCCAAGCACCCGATAGGGGCTCTGCGTCAGCCCGCCGGCCAGTTCCAATGCGCTGCGCGGGGTCGGGTTATAGGCGAGCGTGCCAGCCTCGGCATAGATCACCTCGTCGTTCTCGCAGCGGGGCATCACCAGCTCCAGACGCGCACCGGGCTGGTCGCGGCGGATGCCGCGGTAACCTTCCAGAGCGCAGGCCGGCACGATAACGAAGGGGTCGCCATTGGCATCCTCGGCCAGTTCGCTTTCCAGCATGACACCCTGATCCGGCATCAGCCACATCGGCGCCCGGTTGTAGATCGCATCCACCGGAACATAGAGCGGCGATTGCGCCGGGGAAAACCCGCCCTCAGGCATATAGACCGTCTCGCGGTGAAGCTCGGTAATGGGCTGCATGCCGTTGTCGAAGGTCAGAACCTTGTCGCCAACGGCCAGCTTGTCTGCCTGCCGCCAGCCCAGGTCGGAGGCCACATGGGTTGTCCCCTTCAGCCCGCCGGGGCCGCAAGCAATCATCGGAAACTCGGTCTCAAGCCCCATGGCGATGGGCGAGGCCTTGCGTTTGATCCAGTCGAACATCGTCTTTCCCTTCAAAAAAGACGGCCTCCCAAAGAACAGGCGGGAAGCGCTGAAATCCTGTTGCGGGGTCTTGCGCAATTCTCTGCGCTCATTGTCGGCCCCGCTGTCAGACTCAGGTCTAAGCGTTAAACGTTAAAAGAGTATTCAAATCGTCCGATGTCCTCAGCGCAGGCCAGGGCCACTGCTTCCGCGCTCGCGTCATCGTAGTAAATACGCCAGTCCGCCTGCCGGTCCGAGGCGTTGACCCGCTGCAAGTCCAGCCGAAACCCGAGATGATCGAACAAGGGGGCAGCATCCGCCTGAAAATGCTCAAGCCGGATAAAGGCGTTGCAGTGCAGACTGCCATCCGCGCGTTTCAGATACGATGCTGAAGGGGTTGAACGAAGGGCGGCAATTGTTTGATTGTGAACTGTAAAATCTCGGAACGACAAGTCCTTCGCCAGCGTGACCGCCGGATGATCAAAGCTTTGCTTACGCAGCCAGTGGTAGTAGCTCACCACCCGGTCCCAAGGGTTGCGCACCAGCGTGAAAGCAAAGAGCCTGTCCAGTTCGGCCTCCGGCAGCAGCCCTTCAATATCCGCCCGGCCGGCGTGTTTCCAGAGCCGCCCGCGTGTCTGCGCATCCCGGACCCGGCGGCGGCGGTTTCGCGCTTTGGGTGTATCGCCCAGCATGATGTCATCCTTCATCGCCCGCGCCTCCAACGCCAGGGCAAGAGATGTGCCACCGGTTTTCGGGATATGGATGAACAGGAAGGAACGGCCGCGGGACAGGATCATGGGGTCACACTACCGGGGCGTCATGCTCCTGGCCAGCGGTTGCCGGCGCCTCACCGCGCAGGGCAATCACCGCACCGGCCCCGGTGATCAGAAGGATGCCCAAGGCCTGAAGCCAGCCAATGGTCTGGCCGAACAGGATCCAAGCAAAGAGCGGCGCAAACAGCATCAGCGAGTATTCAAATACCGCCACAAAGCTAGGCTCCTCCAGCTGGTAGGCGCGGAACACCAGCCCGACACCGGCCACCGCGCCAACCGACAGCATCGCCATCAGCGGCAGCACCGGCGCCATGTCCCAGACCCAGCCGCGGGTCAGGAAGGCGGTGACGCCCTCGCCGGCCGGGATCCCTGCCAGCGGCAAAACAGCCAGCATCACACCGCCCAGGATCAGCTGCATGAACAGGAAGCCCGCGAGCAGGCTCACGGCGCTTTCGCCCTCGCACCAGCTGCGGGTGGCGATCATTCCAACCGCGTTGAACATGCCGCCCGCGACCGGCATCAGCATCCAGGGGGTGAAATCCGCGCCGCCCGGCTGCACCACCAGCAGGATGCCAAGGAAGCCAACGGCCACGGCACCCGAGCGCCAGATGCCGACCCGCAGACGCATGACAAAGACATTGATCAGCAGGACGCAGATCGGCGACACGAAAAACCCCGCCACCGCCTGCGCAATCGGCATGAAGCTGAGCGAGCCGAAATAAAGCAGGATCGCCATCGCCACGAAGAAGCTGCGCGCCAGCACCCGGCCCGGGCTTTGCGGCCAGAATACTCCCATGCCGAAGAGCGACAAGCCGAAGACCAGAGGCATCGCCAGCACCGCCCGCAGGATCTGGAACTGCCACAACCCGATAGTCTCGCCCGCCGTGGCCACGAAGTTATCGATAAAGCCGATCACCAGCATCGCCCCCAACATGGCTCCTGCTGCCGCCATTGGACGGTTTAAGTCGCTGCTTGACATGCTGCCCCTTCAATTGTCAGACATTTAAAATAGGTGTTTTTACGTATGGTGTTTCTACTCTCTTACGAGGCGAAATGCGTCTGTCGTAAAAACGACAAAAGGTCCAGAAGAATCGGGGAGGCTCACATGGGCTGGATGAAAGACGAAACGGGGCTGGAAAAACGCGCGGCCAATCATGTGCCGCTGAGCCCGCTGTCGCATCTGCGGCGCGCGGCGCAGGTCTTTCCGGACCATCTGGCGGTAAGCTATGGCACGCACCGCAAAACCTACGCGCAATACCACGAGCGCTGTACCCGGCTGGCATCGGGCCTGGTGCAGCTGGGCATCGCCCCTGGCGACGTGGTCGCCACGCTGATCCCGAATCTGCCCGCCCAGGCAGAGGCGCATTTCGGCGTGCCCGCCTGCGGCGCGGTGCTGAACACCATCAACACCCGGCTGGATGTCGGCACCGTTGCCTATATCTTCGCCCATGGCGAGGCCAAGGCGGTGCTGGTCGACCCGCAATTCCTGGCACTGGCCGAAGCTGCCGTCGCAGAAATGGAGGGCGACGCCCCCCGCATCATCGAAGTGCCGGATGACCCGGCGGGCTGGCATGCGTCGGGGCGCAACATGACCTATGAGGATCTGCTGGAAAGTGGCGATCCGGGTTTCGAGTGGATCATGCCGCAGGATGAATGGGAGAGCCTGGCGCTCAACTACACCTCTGGCACCACCGGGCGGCCCAAGGGGATGGTCTACCACCACCGCGGCGCCTACCTGATGACCATGGGCACGGTGATCTCC
>CAJXHQ010000480.1 GCA_913054485.1 uncultured Paracoccaceae bacterium | reverse complement strand
GAGTGCCCGCAAATTCAGCACTTGTCTGTTGCGTAAAAGCGCCGGTTGCCTGATTGGTTGCCGGCGCTTTTTGTTTTACCGGCAAGTGCGTGAAACAGATGAAGAACTGGTTTCCATTTATCCACCGATATTTTGCGTGAATATGACAGTCATCCACAACTTATTGCATTTATCCCCAAAATAAAGGGTTGCCAGATCGCACAGCTAGCCCCACCATATCTAGTATGAGCAGGGGAAAAATCCCCGCTTGATAGAGCAGTCAGCTAGCGCGTGGGCGCTGCCAAGCCCAAGCCGCTAGAGATCAGCGAGGTAGGCGACATGGCCCTTTCCGAACATTATCTTGAAGAAGATGTGCACCCGATCGATCTGGTGGAACATCTTGCCGAACACCACGAGTGGGAGTTCGACCGCATCGGAGATGATCAGATTGCCATGGCTGTTGAAGGGCAGTGGCGCACCTATTCGGTGACGCTGGCCTGGTCCGGCTATGACGAGACATTGCGCATGGTCTGCACCTTCGAGATGGACCCGCCGGAAGGCAAGGAAGCGCAGCTTTTCGAGCTTTTGAACAAGATGAACGACCAATGCTGGGCCGGGGCTTTCACCTATTGGCCGGAGCAGAAGCTGATGGTCTACCGCTACGGCCTGGTGCTGGCAGGCGGTCAGGTGGCCGGGCCTGAACAGGTTGACACTATGATCAACGCCGCAGTGCTGAGCGCGGAACGCTACTACCCGGCGATCCAGCTGGCCATCTGGGGCGGGCGCAGCGCCGAAGACGCGATGCAGGTCGCCATTGCAGAGGCCTACGGGCGGGCGTAAACCTAGCCCCGAGCGATGACTCGGGGAGAGGCTTTTCAATGAATATGCAGGATATCGCAGCGCGCGGGCTGGTGCTTTTGGGCTGCGGAAAAATGGGGTCGGCGATGCTTGCCGGCTGGTTGGAGAGCGGGCTTTCCGCATCCTCGGTCTGGGTGATCGATCCGCGCCCCTCTGACTGGCTGAAGGCCACCGGCGTCAATATCAATGGTGACCTGCCTGCTGCCCCTGGCATCGTGCTGATCGCTGTAAAGCCGCAAATGATGGGCGAGGCGCTGCCCAAGCTGCAGGCGATGGGCAATTCGGACACGCTGTTTGTCTCGGTTGCAGCCGGCACTTCCATTGCCACCTACGAAGACATGCTGGGGGCGAATACCCCGGTTGTGCGCACCATGCCCAACACGCCCGCAGCTGTGGGCCGTGGCATCACCGCGCTGATCGGCAACGCGGCGGCCTCGGGTGATGATATGGCGCGCGCCGAACTGCTGCTGGGCGCCGTCGGCCAAACCGTGCGACTGGACAGCGAAGACCAGATGGATGCGGTCACCGGCGTCTCCGGCTCCGGCCCGGCCTATGTGTTCCACCTGATCGAAACCCTTGCGGTGGCAGGCGAGGCGCAGGGCCTGCCGGCGGATCTGGCGATGAAACTGGCCAAGGCCACTGTCGCTGGCGCCGGCGCGTTGGCCGAACAGGCCGAGGACAGCCCCAGCCAGCTGCGCGTCAACGTGACCAGCCCCAACGGCACCACACAGGCGGCACTTGAAGTGCTGATGGATGACGACGATGGCTTCCCGGCGCTCCTGAACCGCGCTGTTGCGGCCGCCACCACCCGCTCCAAGGAGCTGGCCGGTGGCTGAAATCAGCTTTGACGATTTCATGAAGGTGGACGTGCGGACCGGCAAGGTGATCCGCGCCGAACCCTATCCGGAGGCGAAGAAGCCGGCGATCAAGCTTTGGATCGATTTCGGCGGGGAACTGGGCGTGAAAAAGTCTTCGGCCCAGATCACCGCCCACTACGATGCAGACGCGCTGGTCGGCCAGCAGGTGCTCGCCGTGGTGAACTTCCCGCCGCGCCAGATCGGGAAATTCATGTCCGAGGTGCTGGTTCTGGGATTGCCGGATGAAGATGGCGAGATCGTGCTGGCCGGGCCGGATGGCAAGGTGGATGCGAATGTGCCCCTGGGCGGGCGGCTTCATTAAGGTAGGCTGACATGAAACTGTTTATTTCCCGTCCGATGACGGCGGCTGTGGAAGCGCGCGCGCGTGCGGAGTTCGACGTCGAGATCCGCGAAAACACTGCACCGTTGAGCGAGGCTGAGATGCTGCGTGCCCTGGCGGAGTTCGATGTGGTGGTGCCCACGCTGGGTGATCTCTTCTCGGCGGCGGTCTTCGCCAAGGCCGGCAGCCCGCGCTGCAAGCTGCTGGCCAATTTCGGGGTCGGCTACAACCATATCGATGTCTCCGCTGCCCGCGCTGCGGGGGTCGCGGTCACCAACACGCCCGGTGCGGTGACCGATGCCACTGCGGATATTGCCTTGACCCTGATCCTGATGAGCGCCCGGCGCGCAGGCGAAGGTGAGCGGCTGGTGCGGGCAGGGAACTGGCAGGGCTGGCACCCGACCCAGATGCTGGGCCATCACGCGACCGGCAAACACGTCGGCATCGCGGGCATGGGCCGCATCGGCCAGGCCATTGCGCGGCGCTGCCACTTCGGCTTCGGCATGGAGGTTTCCTATGTGGCGCGCAGCGACAAGGCGCTGGAGTTCCCGGCCAGCCGGGCTGCCAGTCTGACGGATCTGGCTGCAGCGGTGGATTTCCTGGTTGTCGCGGTGCCGGGCGGGGCGGAGACGCGCCACCTGATCGATGCGGATGTGCTGGCGGCAATGCAGCCCCACGCCCATCTGGTGAACATCGCCCGCGGCGATGTGGTTGCAGAAGCGGCACTGACCGAAGCGCTGCAGCAGCGCCGCATCGGCGGGGCAGGGCTGGATGTCTATGAGTTTGAACCGCAGGTGCCGCAGGCGCTGAGGGATCTGGACAACGTCACCCTGCTGCCGCATCTGGGCACCGCGACGGAAGAGGTGCGTTCAGGCATGGGGCAGATGGCGCTGGACAATGTAGCGGCCTTTGCAGCCGGGCGGGACCTGCTGAACCCGGTGTGACAGGCAGCGCCCCCGCCCGGGGCGCTGACCCGGACCCCGGAGTATTTCAGAAATGATGATAACGGGGCCGCGGTTCAGTCTGCGGCCTTTTCCTGTTGTGCCACGCCGCCCACCGCTTCGCGCCAGTGGCGGCGGCAGAGCGAGACATAGGTCTCATTGCCGCCGATCTGCACCTGGGCGCCTTCGGTGATGGCCTTGCCTGTTGCGTCCTGGCGGATCACCATGGTGGCCTTGCGGCCGCAGCCGCAGATAGTGCGCACTTCGCGCATCTCATCCGCCAGGGCCAGCAAAGTAGATCGGAAGAGCGTCGTGTAGGGAAAGAGTGTAGATCTCGGTGGTCGC
>CAJXHQ010000479.1 GCA_913054485.1 uncultured Paracoccaceae bacterium | reverse complement strand
GCGGCCTCCCGCGCCCAGGTGATCGCGGCAATCTATGAGACTGTCATTCAGCCGCAGCTGGCAGACAGTTTCTTCGGTGCGCAATCGGCTCCGCAGAAAACGGAGGCCGATGCCGACGGCGGCGGGGACCTCGGGGTGCGCGGCGATGTGGCGCTGACCCTGCGCACTGACCCGGACCTGCAGATGCATTTTGCCCGTGCAGCGGCCATTCTGGAGCAGGAGTGGATCAAAGCGGGGCGGCCGGGGCCGGAAGCGCTCTGCACCCGTGGCGGCGGCTTCTGGGTGATGATTGCCCCGGGCGGGGGGATCAGCCGCGTCAGCCAGCAGTCGGCGGCGGCGCTGAAGGCGCCCGAACCGGTCCTGGACGATCTCAACCTTCTGCCCGAGGCTCTGGACTGCCTGAAGGCCTGGGCTGCGCGTCTCAAAGAGGGGGGCGAGCTGGGGGGGGCACCTGTGGTGCTTGCCTCTGCTGATCCCGGCCGCCGGTTCCTGTGCCGCTGTATTAGCGAGGGCGGCGGTGCCCAGGCGCGGCGCTGGCTGATTGCCGAGGCGCTGGATTTCCACTGGGACGACAGGGCGGGGGAAATGGCTGCGGCCACATTTGGTCTGAACAAGGCCGAACAGGGGCTGGTCCGGGGTCTCATGTGGGGGGAGACCCTCGAGGGGCTTGCCGAATCGACCGGCGTGCCGCGCGGCCAGATGACCGAGCGGATGCAGCAGATTCTGGCCAAGGCTGGGGCACCGGGGCAGGCAGAGTTTCTGCGCCTGCTGGCCTATCTGATTGCTCAGTCGCAGCAGGACCGGCTGGTCCAGCGCGGGCTGGAGCTGCCGCCCGAGGCGGTGCTGCGCGCGCCGGGGCTGCCCGACATGAGCTACTACCGCTACGGGGCGGATTCCGGGCAGCCGGTGATCTACCTGCACAGCATGATGGACGGGCTTGGCGGCGCAGGCTGGCTGCAGCCGCAATTCCGCCAGCGCGGCTTCCGCGTCTATGCTCCGGTGCGCGCCGGCTTCGGCAACTCCGAGCCAACGGCCTCGCCGCAGGACGCCTTTGATGTTTTCATTGATCAGCTGGCCGAGCTGATCCGGCAGGAAAAGCTGCAGCGCCCGATCCTGCTGGGCCACCGGCTGGGGGGGGCTTTTGCCCATGCGGCGGCGCGGCGGCTGCGGCACCAGCTGGGCGGCGCGCTGATCGTGGGCGGTGTGACGCCTGTGGATAATCTGGCGCGCCGCTACCCGGTGCCGGGCCGCCAGCGGCTGTTCCGGATGATTGCGCGCAGCGCCCCCTTCCTGCTGCGCCCGGCGGTGCGCTGGTGGATCCGGCCTTACCTGCTGCGCGGCGAGGAGGCTGGAATGGAACGCGGCCTGATCGCCGGCGGCGGCGACGCCGAGGTCTGGGAGCGGCTGAACCTCGCGCCGCTGTTCAGCGCCAGCCGCAGAATGCTGGTTGAGGCGCAGGACGCGGGGATGCTGGCCGAGTTTTACTGGATGGTGCGCGACTGGAGCCGCTACATCGGCGGCACCAGCGCCCCCGTGATTTACCTGCATGGCGACGAAGATCCGGTCACGCCGGTCCCCTTTCTGCAGGCCACCATGGCAGGGCGGCGCAATGTGCAGATCCGGGTCTGCAAGGGCACCGGGGCCCTGTTGCTTTTTGCCCGGCCCGAGCTGGTCTTTGCCGCGCTGGAGGAGCTGGCCGACCGCTGATCCGGGCTTGCGGGCGGGTCAGGCCTTCGCTTCGCTGAAGACCAGATCAAAACAGCGCTTCAGCGCCACGTCGACGTCTTCCATACCCACCGGCAGACCCAGGTCCACCAGGCTGGTCACCCCGTGTTCGGTGATGCCGCAGGGCACAATGCCAGTGAAATGGTCCAAGTCAGGCTCCACGTTGATCGAGATGCCGTGAAAGCTGACCCATTTGCGCAGCCGGATGCCGATGGCGGCGATCTTATCTTCTGCCGTGGCGCCGCTGGCAGTAAGGGGCTTGTCGCCGCGCTCCACCCAGACGCCGACACGGCCGCAGCGGATATGGCCGGTGACGTTGAATTCCTCCAGCGCCAGGATCACCCAGCGCTCCAGCTGCTGCACGAAGCGGCGCACGTCATGGCCGCGCTCGCCCACGTTCAGCATCACGTAGACGACCCGCTGGCCAGGCCCGTGATAGGTGTACTGGCCGCCGCGCTTGCTGGGGTGGACCGGGAAACGGTCCGGGTCAGTCAGGTCCTCAGCCTTGGCCGAGGTACCCGCAGTATAGAGCGGCGGATGTTCCACCAGCCAGATGCATTCCTCGGCCTCACCCGCGGCAATGGCAGCGGCGCGTGCCTCCATGAATTCAACGGCTTCACCGTAATCTGTGTACCCGTCGGTGGTGATCCATTCGACCATGCCGTGTTCCGCCCTAGTTATCTGGTCATGACTGCCTCGCTGCCGGGGTGCCTTGGCTTGCGCCCGGCGCGAATCCTTCCCGCACATATAGAGGGCCTGCACTGTGAATTCAAAACCGCTCAACACCGCTCTCGCCGCCGCTTTCAGCGCGTCGGCCATCCTGACCCCCGCGGCCGCCGCTGCTGATGAACTCGGAGCTGCCCTCCTCGGGGCGGTGATCGGCGGCGTGGTCGTCAACGAGGTCCATAAGAATAAGAACAAGCAGCGCGCGGCACCGCCGCCAAACACGAGTTCGAACACGGCGGCGTACTCTGCCACCCGGACCTATAACCGCGAAACCCAGGCGGCGCTCAACTACTTCGGCTTTGATGCCGGAACACCGGACGGTGTGGTCGGGAAGCGCACCCGCAATGCCTCGTCCCAGTACCAGGCCTATTTGGGCTACCCGGTGACCGGGAAGCTAACCCAATATGAGCGTGACTTCCTGCTCGGTTCTTATGCCAGGGAGCAGATCGGCGGGGCCCAGGTGGCCCAGGCCATGCAGCAGCCGGAAGGCAGCCGCGGGCTTTTGCGGGTCTGGCAGCAGGAAGCCGCAGGCGGAGCGGCGGGCCCGGTGGCGCCAGTTGAAGCCTCAGCCCAGCCGCAGGGCCTGGGCGGCGTGCAGCTGTTCAATGCGCCCGCGGGAACCGGCACGGAGGCCTCGCTGGCCAGCTATTGCAGCAGGGTGAGCCTGGTGACCGGATCCGCTGGCGGCTATACCACTCTGGCGAATATGACCGACCCGCAGCAGGCGCTGGGCGAGCAATTCTGCTTGGCCCGCACCTATGCGATTGGCGACGGAGAGACCCGATTGCAATCGGTGCAGGGGGTGACACAGGCTCAGGCGGACGAACAATGTGATGCCTTTGCACCTGCTCTCGCGCCCTACCTGGCGCGCCTGC
>CAJXHQ010000478.1 GCA_913054485.1 uncultured Paracoccaceae bacterium | reverse complement strand
CGTCTCCGACGGGCGGGAGCAGAATGGCAGCACCTGGGAGCGCTGGCGTCTGCTGGCAGGGGACAACGTGCGCTTGACGCTGGGCAAACGCTTCGGCGAAGCGCTTGATGTGAGCTGGGAGCTCAATGCCGCAAAATCCAGCTACGATTACGCGAACAACGCTCTGGCGGGGTATGGGGTGCATAATCTGCGCGCGACGTACCGCCCGCAGGAAGGTGCACTGGAAGGGACCGAGATCCGCTTGGGTGTCGAGAACCTGTTCAGCAAGGACTACCAGACCTCGCTGTCCGCAAAGGAAGCACCGGGCCGGACCTTGAAGCTGACACTGGCCAAAACCTTCTGATCCACCACATGAAAACCGGGAGCCTCACCATGGCACATTGGACTGTCAAACCTCTTGCACTGGCGGCTTTTGCCCTGCTGGCCCTCTTTGGGCCGGCTATGGCGCAGGAGGCAGCGCCCGCCGTCTCGCTTGAACTGAGCAAGGCAGAGCCCGCAGGCAATGCCTGCACGCTGTCATTTGTAGCGCAGAACGCCCATGCGGCGGACATCAGCAGCGCGGTTTATGAAACCGTGCTGTTTGACGGTCAGGGCCGGGTGGCCAAGCTGACGCTGCTGGATTTCCAGGATCTTCCTGCCGGGCGCATGCGCGTGCGGCAGTTCCACTTCGCGGATATGCCCTGCGAAGACATTAGCCGCATTCTGATCAACGGAGCGGCCACCTGCGAAGGTGAAGGGCTGCCGAGCGGGGCCTGCGGCGCACCCAGCCTGGTGAGCCGTGAAAAGATGGAGATTCTGGGATGATCACTTCCCTTCAAGACGCTCTGAGTGAAATCTACGCGCTGGGCGGGCCGGTGGTCATGCTGCTGCTGGCTGTTTCGGTGCTGACCGTGGCGCTAGTGCTATACAAAGTCTGGCAATTCCACGCCGCTCGGGTCGGCCAGCACCACCACCTGACCCTGGCAGTGGAAGCCTGGGACCATGGCGACCGGGCGCAGGCCCAGGCCGAGGCCGGGCGCAGCAAATCCTATCTGGCACCCGTGCTGAAACTGGCGCTGGACGGCCAAGGGCAAACTGCCCAGTCCGACCGCGCCGACGCCGAGGCCGAGGCGCGCTTCGCCGGGCTTGAACGCGGTCTTGGCACGCTGGATCTGGTGGCTCAGCTGGCCCCTCTTCTGGGCCTGTTCGGCACGGTCTTGGGCATGATCGAAGCCTTTCAGAAGCTGCAGACCGCCGGGTCGTCGGTTGACCCCTCGCTGCTGGCGGGCGGCATCTGGGTTGCCTTGCTGACCACCGCCGCCGGTCTCGCCGTGGCTATGCCAGCCTCTCTCCTGCTGAACTGGCTCTCGGCCCGGATGCAGCGCGAACGGATCTTCGCCAACCGCGCGCTGCGGGTGGTCTTTGCGCCGCAAGCCGCAGCGGCAGAGCCGGAACTGAGGGTGGCCAATGGCGGTTAAGCTTGCCGGGGTGAGGCGGGGGCGTCTGTCGATGACTTCACTCATCGACGTGATTTTCCTGCTGCTGCTGTTCTTCATGCTCTCCTCCACGTTCTCCAAGTTCGGCGAGGTGGAGCTCCTGGGCGCGGGCAGCCGCGTGCCGGGGGACGGCAGCCAGCCGCTGTTTGTCTCGCTTGGCGCGGACCGGCTGCTGCTGAACGGCCAGCCGGTTGATATGGAGCGCATCGCGGGCCTGGTTGGAACCGTTCTCGATGCGGGCAGCGGGCACCTGGTGCTGATCGGGCTGGACGCAGAGACCTCCTCGCAGCGGCTGGTGGATCTGCTGGTGGCGCTGCGCGCTGTCCAGGGGCTGCAAACCATGGTGCTGGGGTAGTCGGATGAAACTGCGAAAATCCATTGCGGCGCAGAAAGAACCGACGATTGCGCTGATCAACGTGGTCTTCCTGATGCTGATTTTCTTCATGATCACCGGCACGCTGGCGCCGCCGATGGATGGAGATGTGAAACTGATCCAGACTGAGGGGCTGGAGGGGCACGAGCCACCGGATACGCTGGTGGTCCACGGCGGTGGCCGCCTGTCGTTGCGCGGTGTTCCGGTGGCGGATGCGGAAAGCTTTATGACCGGCCTCAAGGATGAGGAAAAAGAGACCCTGCGCCTGGTGCCTGACCGGGATCTGCCAGCCGCCGAGCTGGTCCAGCTCGCCAATACTCTGCGCGGCCTCGGGGCCGGGCGGGTGGTGCTGATCTCAGAAAGGGCATTGTATTGATCCCCCGGTCCCGCCTGGCGGCTCTGGCTGCCCTTTTGCTGGCCGGAGCCGGCCATGCCGCCTTTGCGCTGCTGCAGGAAAATCCCAGCGTGGAAATGGCTGGCGGGCAGACCGCACTGGCCGCGGCGGGCAGCTCCTTCATGGGCATGGCTGAAGGCGTGCAGGCGCCAGTGGCCGCTGAGCCTGTTGAACAGCCGCCGGTGGAGCCGCTGCAAGAAAGGCCGCAAGCGGCTGCTGCGCTGCCGGTGCAAACCCCGCAGCCTGTGCCACCCGAGGCCCCGGTGCAGGCTGCCTTGGCGGCCCCTGTCCCGTTAAAATCCCCCGCCGCACAGTCCGAGGCGCCAGCCGTGGGTCAGCAGGTGCGGCCTGAACCGGCTGCTAGGCCGCAGCAGGCGGAAACCGCGGCGGCAAAGCGGCCGGAGCCTGCTGCCGCGGCCTCTCCGCCGCCGCCGGAGGTGCAAAAACCAGAGCCTGAGGTTCTTCAACCCGCGCCGAAGCCGCGCCCGGAACCGGCGAAGCCGCAGGGCAACAGCCAAACCAATGCCACACGCGGCACGGTGCAGGGCAGTGCCAAGGCTCCGGGCGGAGAGGCCGCGTCAAAGCCCGGCAACGCCAAGGTGCAGGGCAATGCTGCAGCAGACAATTACCTCGGTCAGGTGCTGCGCCGGGTGCAGCGGGCCAAGCGTAAGTCGTCCAGCCTGCGGGGGGCTGCGGTGGTGGCCTTCAGCATCGACGGGAACGGCGCGCTGGCGGCGGCCAGTATCGCGCGCAGCTCCGGATCTGCCAAGTTCGACAAAATTGCCCTGGCCCAGGTGCGGCGCGCAGCTCCCTTCCCGCCGCCGCCACCCGGTGCAAAGACCCGCTTTTCGGTCACCATCAAGGGCCGCTGAGACACGGGTTTCCCTCCCTCCCTATTTATGGTGACTTCCGGCAGACGCGGATCTGAGGCAGCGTCAGACGGATCATCAAAGGGAGGCCCCAATGACAGCAGAACTTGCGATCCTCAACGCGGATGCGGTGCCCAGCCCCGGAGCCCCGGAGCGGGCTGAAGCCGTGGCCATCGCTGGCGGGCGTATTCTGATGGCAGGTAGGGAAGCTGAGG
>CAJXHQ010000477.1 GCA_913054485.1 uncultured Paracoccaceae bacterium | reverse complement strand
CAGATCCGCCGCCAGGCTCGCCTCGCCGCCCGAACAACTCATAGTGGCAATCGCATTGCTCTCCAGCCGGCCGGTGACATGCAGCAGTTTCAGCGTTTCGACAAAAATACCCAGATCATCCACGCGCGGGATGCCGAGGCGTGAGAGCAACGCCCCGGCACCCCCATCTCCCCCCGCCAGTGAGGCGGTATGGGAAATGGTTGCGGCCTGCGCTTCGGCCGAGCGGCCCACTTTCAAGGCCACCACCGGCTTGCCCATGCTGCGCGCCCGCGCTGCCAGCGCCTCAAAAGCGCGCAAGTCGCCAAATCCCTCGATATGCAGACCCAGCGCCGTGACCCGTTCGTCCTCCAAAAGCGCCGCGCCAATCTCCGCAATGCCCGACTGCGCCTGGTTGCCCGCGGTCACCGCATAGGCAATCGGCAATCCGCGCATCTGCATGGTGAGGTTGATCGCCATGTTGGACGATTGCGTCACGATGGCGACGCCCTTCTCAACCCGCTGCCCACCATGCTGATCAGGCCACAGCAGCGCCCCGTCCAGATAGTTGATGAACCCGTAGCAATTGGGACCGAGGATCGGCATATTGCCCGCCGCCTCCAAAAGCTGCGCCTGCAGATCCGCCCCCTCCGCGTCCTCCGCCTGCGCCTCCAGAAAGCCGGAGGCAAAACAAACAGCACCACCCGCGCGCATCTGTGACAGCACCCGCACGGCCTCAATGGTGGCAAACCGGTTGATGCCGATAAAGCTGGCATCTGGTGCCTCCGGCAGATCCTCCAGCCGCGCATAGGCCTGAAGCCCCGCCACTTCACCGGCTTTGGGGTGCACCGGCCAGATGGCGCCCTCAAAGCCCATCTTGCGGCATTGTTCGATCACCAGCCGGCACCAGTCCCCGCCACCGATCACAGCGATGGACTTTGGGCGGAACAGGCGGTTGAGGGAACGTATCATTTGCAGATCTCCAGACTGCGCTGAGACTTCGGGGAGCCTCCGGCGGGGATATTTGGAAACAGAAGAAGCAAGGATTTATTAACCAGAATCGGCACTCACTGAATATGCGGTACAGGCGGGGACGCCGATGACCGCAACAGGAGATGGCCCCCGGATCCGGCGCGCCCGGCCGGGGGCTGGATCTGACGGGCCGCATCTTCTCCTGTTCTTAAAAATCCCCGCCGGAGGCATGAAATACTCTTCTCTCACTCGCAGCGCGCGGCGCGGTCAATGTGGCCGAGGCCGCGCTCAGGCTCGATCACATCACGCAGGCGCGATTTGATTTCTTTGGCATCCGGAAACCCGCCGTCGCGCTTACGTTTCCAGATCACCTGACCGTCCACCGCGATCTCGTAGACGCCGCCGATTTCGCCGGGCACCAGAGTCACCCCGCCCAGATCATTCTGGAAGGTCTGCAACAGCTCCTGCGCCATCCAAGCAGCGCGCAACAGCCAGTTGCAGCCGGTGCAATAGGTGATGGTGACTTGCGGCTTGCGGGCCGGTTTGGCGCTGGCGGCCATGGTTATCCTCCTAAGGGGCGCAGCATCTCGCGGCTGATGATGTGGCGCTGGATTTCACTGGTGCCCTCCCAGATACGCTCCACCCGGGCGTCGCGCCAGATGCGTTCCAGAGGCAGCTCGTCCATCAGCCCCATGCCGCCGTGGATCTGAATGGCCTCATCCGCCACCATCGCCAGCATCTCGGTCGCTTTCAGCTTGGCCATGGACATGTCGCTTTCCGTCACCGTGCCCTGATCGAACTTCCAGCCCGCTTCCCAGGTCAGCAGGTTGGCGGCTTTCAGCTCGGTCGCCATGTCGGCCAGTTTGAAAGACACCCCCTGGAACTTGCCGATCTGCTGGCCGAACTGCTTGCGCTCGGCGGCGTATTCCACCGAATGCTGCAACGCCCGCTCAGCCCGGCCCAGACAGGTGGCAGCCACCTGCAGGCGGGTTGCGCCCAGCCAGGTGTTGGCGACTTCAAAGCCCTTGTCGACCTCACCCAAGACGGCCGAGGACGGCAGGCGGCAGTCGTCAAACTCCAGCACTGCATTGGTGTAGCCGCGGTGGCTCACGTTGCGGTAGCCGTCGCGGATGGTGAAGCCCGGAGTGCCCTTGTCGACAAAGAAGGCGGTGATCTTCTTCTTCACCCCGCGCGGGGTGTCTTCCTCGCCGGTGGCCATGAAGACGATGGAGAAATCAGCGATATCCGCGTGGCTGATGAAATGCTTGGTGCCGTTCAGAATCCAGTCATCACCGTCGCGCCGGGCCGAGGCCTTCATGCCGCGCAGGTCTGACCCTGCGCCCGGCTCGGTCATCGCCAGGCAGTCCCATTCTCACCCTTCATGCAGGGGTACAGGTATTTCTCTTTCTGCTCGTCCGTGCCCGCCAAGAGGATGTTCGACGGCCGTGCCACGGTGGTCCAGTGCAGCGCGTAGTTTGCCCGGCCCAGCTCCTTTTCGTACATCAGCCAGGTCAGCGTATCGAGCCCGGCACCGCCGACTTCCTCGGGCATGTTGGCCGCATAAAGCCCCGCCTCGATCGCCTTGGCCTGCACCTCTTTGATGATCTCCATCGGCAGGTGGCCGGTGCGCTCGACCTCCAGCTCATGCGGGTAGATCTCGTTTTCCACAAAGGCGCGGGTCGTCTCGACGATCATCGCCTGTTCTTCACTCATGCCAAACTGCATCGCACGCATCCTTGTTGCATCTGTGCGGTTGACCCTAGGAGGCTTGCCAAGGTCCATCGTGCAGGATTAGAAGAAATCATGCGGATTTGGGAAAAAGAAGTCGCTGCAGCGCAGCAGGTGGATGTGCTGCTGTTTGATGCGTTTTCAGCGCATTGCCTGGCCAATACGGTGGAGCCTTTGCGCGCCGCCAATACTTACGCGGGCCGCGCCGCTTACGCTTGGCGTTTCCTGACGCTGGACGGGGCGCCGGCGGTCTCCTCCTCCGGGATGGAGGTCACGGCGCACGGCAAGCTGGCCGACTGCAAAGGCGACATGCTGATCGCCATGCCAAGCTATGATTTCTTGCGCCACGCCACCCCTGCCACGGCGCGGGCGCTGCGCAGCGCGGCGGGGCGTTACGGCGCGATGGCCGGCTTTGACACCGGTGCCTGGCTGCTGGCGAATGCGGGCCTGCTGGACCGGCACCGGGCCACCATACACTGGGAGGAATTGGCCCGGTTTGAGGAAGAATTCCCTGAAGTAGAGACCATACGCGCCCGCCAGGTGCAGGATCGCACGCGGATCACCTGTTCCGGCGCGCTGGCCGCCTTCGACCTGATGCTGGAGCTGATCGGCGCGCGCCTGGGCCAGGCCCTGCGGCTGGAGGTTGCCGCGCTGTT
>CAJXHQ010000476.1 GCA_913054485.1 uncultured Paracoccaceae bacterium | reverse complement strand
GATCATGGCCGGCTCGGCGATCCTGCAGGCGCTGTTGCGCTGCTGGCTGACCGACCGGCTGTCGGTCGCCGACCGGGGTCTGCGTGAGGGGCTGCTGTATGCACAGATGAGCGCTGACGGCGCTCTGGAGGACGGCCCTTTCTGAGGGGCCGGAATTTTCAAGTTTCCCTGACCGGAAATCCGCTGTATTGCAGCGCTTTCCGATCCAATGGTGGCAGAGATGGCGAAAACACCCACTGGCAAGAACACATCCGGCCGCGGCCAGCGTGACCTGAAGACCAAGGTGAAGACCGCCCGCGGGCGCACGCTCAGCTCAACCCGCTGGCTGCAGCGGCAGTTGAACGATCCGTATGTGAAACGGGCGGTGGCCGAAGGCTACCGGGGCCGTGCTGCCTACAAGATCATGGAGCTGGACGACAAGTTCCGCTTCCTGGTTCCCGGCGCGCGGGTGGTTGATCTGGGCGCTGCCCCTGGCGGCTGGGCACAGGTTGCGGTGAAACGGATCAACGCTCAGGGCGAAAGATCCGGAAAAGCCGTCGGCACCATCCTTGGCGTTGACCTTCAGGAAATGGAGCCGCTGGCAGGCGCCACCTTCCATCAGCTTGATTTTATGGACGAAGGCGCCGACGATCAGGTCAAGGAATGGCTGGGCGGCAAGGCTGATGTGGTCATGTCTGACATGGCGGCATCCAGTTCAGGCCACAAGCAGACAGATCACCTGAAGATCATGGCCCTGTGCGAAGCCGCTGCCTATTTTTCCTTTGACGTGCTGGAAGAAGGCGGCACGTTTGTGGCCAAGGTTCTGGCAGGCGGCGCCGAGGGCGAGCTTCAGAAGCTCCTGAAACAGAAGTTCACCAAGGTCGCCAACGTGAAACCGTCCAGCTCGCGCTCGGACAGTTCAGAGAAATTTGTGGTGGCGACGGGCTTCCGCGGCTGACGCCCCTGCCCTTCAGCGCACTGGCAGCAGCGAGCGTTCGGCGAATTCGCGCAGAAGGAATGTATCGGGCTCTGCCCCGTCACAGGTCTGCGTGACGGTCAAAGGGGCCCGGCGGCCCGGAAGGTTCCGGGCCAGCCGGTTCAGCCAACTGACCTGACGGACTGCTTTTGCAACCTTCGATATTCTGCCTCTTTTCTGCCCATTCAGGGCGCTGGGTCGTGTTCTGCTCGGGTTTGAACCTGCCAGCTGATAGAGGCCAAATTATGGCGCAAAAGCCTAATTGTTCGTAAACCGGGAACAATGACCTTAGGGCAGCAGCTCGGCCTCCAGCTGGCGAAGCCCCTGATCCTGAGGGATTTCTTGCAAACCACGGCGCGCGATGCGCAGCGCGGCGGCCTGTCCTTCGGCCGCTGCGGTCACCCGCACCAGGGTCTGCCAGGCATCGGCCCGCTGCGGGTCCAGCCTCACCGCCTGCCCGAAGGCTGCCTGCGCGGCTGGCAGGTTGCGCATCTGCATCGCCATGCCGCCCAGCACCATATGGGTTTCCGGGTAATCCAGCCGGGTCGAGAGCGACCTCTGCCAGTCCCGCATGGCCGCAGCAAGCTGCGCCGCCTGACTGGGGCTGAGCGTTTCAGGCGGCACGTCCAGCAAGGCCCGCGCAATGGCAATCCGAAGCATCAGCGGCGCTGTCTGCAGCATCGGCAGCAATCGGGCGGCCCGCTCAGCCGGCGGGCGGCCGCTTTGCATTCCCGCTGCCGCGGCCTGAACCAGGGGGTCGCCATCCTGCAGCAATTCAGCCGCCAGATCCGACAGGGCGGCAGTCTGCGCCGGGCGCAGAAGGTAGAGTGCGGTGGCCCGCACCAGCCCCGGCTGGCTGCTGTCCTGTGCAATTGCCATCAGGTCATCCGGCACCTCCTGCGGCGCCGTCCGGGCCGAAGCAAAGACCGTTCCATAGTGCGCGCCGCGGCGCGAGGGATCGGGAAACCACTTGGCAATCTGTCCTGCGGCCCAGTCCTGGCTCCGGCCCTGATGGCAATCAGTGCAGGCATCCGGGCTGCCGGTCAGCGCGCCGAGGTCCGGCCGCGGAATGCGGAAACTGTGGTCCCGGCGGCCGTCATTGCCCATATAAGTGCGCTCGATCATGTGGCAGGAAACACATTGCGCGCCGTCCGACCCTTCCGCATGACGGCTGTGCTGCCCGCTGCTGTAGTCTGCCTTGCGCAGCGTCGGGAAGTCCGGATTTCCCGCCGGGGAATGACACTGCGCACAAACCGCATTGCCCTCGGCCTTCAGCTCTGCGCTATGCGCCTCGTGGCAGTTCAGGCAGGTCACCGCCTTGGCGTTCATCTTCGATTGCAGGAAAGAGCCCCAGACATAGACCTCGTCCAGGATCTGCCCGTCCGGATGATAGAGCCCCGGCCGCAACCAGGCGAGGTTGTAGGTCTCGTGGAACTCTGTTCCCGGCAATGGCGTGCCGCCAGTCAGTGCTTCGCGCCGGGAATGGCAGGAGGCGCATTGCTGCATCATCAGGCCCGGCTCCAGCAAGCCCGGCTTGAAGCCGTAGCCCGGCCCGGCCTCATTGCCGGCGCGGGCCAGGGCAGCATGGCTGCTGCCAGGGCCGTGGCACCCCTCGCAACCGACCCCGGTTTCAATCAACTCTGACCTGTAGAACTTTGTTCTGGCGCCGTAATTCCGATCATACCCTGTTGCGTGGCACTCCGCGCAGCGGGCATTCCAGTTCTTGTAAGGCCCGCTCCAATGCAGCCCGTCACCGGGCGGCAGATGCTGATCCGGATAGAGGTGGAACCAGCCGCCCTGTTCCACGTCCCAAACCACGTCAAAGCTCTGCAGCTGCCCCGGCCGGGTTTCGATCAGGAACTGCTGCAGCGGCGCGACCCCCGCCACCGAATGAATGCGATGGGTGCGGGCGCTTCCATCTGTGTCGGTGACAGTGACAAAATAGCCGCCGTCCTGGATCCGGAATGCATAACCTACACCGTCATGGGAGAACTCTGACCCGTCGAAATCCGCCAGCACATGATCGCTGTCCGCCGGTGTCCATGCCAGCGCGTGATGCGAACCCGCCCAGGCCTCTGCCTGGTCTTCGTGACAGGAGGTGCAGGTCTCGGACCCGATGTAGCGCGCCGGGCCGGACGCGGGTTCCGGGTCTTCCTGCGCGGCGGCAGAAATGGCAGAAAATGATATAAAAACGGAAACTTGAACTACGGCCTTCAGCCAATCACCCATCTGCAATAAACACCCTATCTACACGCCGGACGTCTCTCCGGCCTTGATCAATGCACCGTTGAATTCTGCCCCCAGAATGAGGATTGCGGCGTTGAGGTAAAGGAAAATCAGCGCCGCCATTGCACCAGCCAGTCCGGCATAGGTGGCC
>CAJXHQ010000475.1 GCA_913054485.1 uncultured Paracoccaceae bacterium | reverse complement strand
GTCCAGGGTCAGGTCGATGATCTTGGGCTGCAGCGCCATCATGCGGGCGAGGATGGCGCCGGAATTGGTCTGGCTCATTGCTGTCGTCCCCGAGGTATCACGTGTCAGGCTGTGCCGGTTCCGCCGGGGCGGAAACGAAACGCCCGGCCCGGTGGATGCGGGACGGGCGCTGCCCGGCCTGCCGGCCGGGCGTAACATCTATATCCGGTTTTACTCGGCGGCTTCTTCGCTGGGAGCGTCAGCCGGAGCCTTGTTCGCGGCATCCTGCGCTTCCGGCTCGGGCGCGGGCAGATCGCCCACCACCTGCGGCGGCAGGCCCAGCAGCATGCGGGTGATGGTGATCAGCTCCTCACGCATCTTGGTGCGCGGGGTCACCCGGTCCAGCATGCCGTGATCCAGCAGGTATTCCGCGCGCTGGAAGCCTTCGGGCAGTTTCTCGCGGATGGTCTGTTCGATGACGCGGGGGCCGGCAAAGCAGATCAGCGCGTTGGGCTCGGAAATATGCACATCGCCCAGCATCGCGTAAGACGCGGTCACGCCGCCCGTCGTGGGGTGGGTGAGGACGACGATGTAGGGCAGGCCCGCCTCTTTCAGCATCTGGATGGCGACGGTGGTGCGCGGCATCTGCATCAGCGACAGGATGCCCTCCTGCATGCGCGCGCCGCCCGCAGCGGAGAACAGGATCAGCGGGCGTTTCAGCTTCACCGCTTCCTGGGCCGCGGCAATGATCGCATTGCCCACATACATGCCCATGGAGCCGCCCATAAAGGAGAAGTCCTGCGCCGTGGCCACGACGGGCGTGCGGCCGATCTCGCCTGCGGCGACCAGCATGGCTTCTTTCTCGCCGGTCTTCTTCTGCGCCGCTTTCATGCGGTCGGGGTACTTCTTCTGATCGCGGAACTTCAGCGGGTCGGTGACCGGCTCGGGCACCGCCACCTCGGTGAAGATACCACCGTCAAACAGCGCCTCGAAACGGGCACGCGGGGTGATCGCCATGTGGTGATCGCAGTTGGTGCAGACATTCAGATTGTCGCTCAGCTCGCGGTGGAACAGCATGGTGCCGCATTCAGAACACTTGTGCCAAAGGTTCTCGGGCACTTCCCGGCGCGAGAAGATGGAGTTGATCCGCGGACGGACGTAATTGGTGATCCAGTTCATGTGCTTTGCCTCTGCGGGGGCCGGTTTGCACCCAGATAAGCTGACCGGACGGCAATTGCAATCAGCGCCGTATCGCAAGCCGGGCCGCAAGCCAGGAAACCAGCATCAGGGCGGCATCCACAGCGAGCCAGGGCCGCAAGGCCCCGGTGTCGGACATCTCAAAGGGCATCAGGTAAAGCGCAAGCCCGCTGAGGCTGGTGGGGGAGGCGGCAATCAGCAGCGCAGCTGCATTGTTGAAGAAATGCACCGCAATCGCCGGGCCCAGCGTGCCGGCCCGCGCCGTGAGATCGGCCATCAGAAAACCGAACAGCCCGGCCCAGAGCGCAATGATCACCGCATTTTCCCCCGCCTCGGCCGGCAGGTAATGGCCGAATGCAAACAGCGCAGCGGGCAGCCAGAGCCAGACCCAGGTCTGGCGGAAGCGCGCCGCCAGCGCCTGCTGGATGTAGCCGCGAAACAGGATTTCCTCCGCACTGACCTGAATCAGCACTCCGGAAAGAGACAGCGGCAGCAGCGCCAGCCAGCGCATCACCGGCAGATTCGGCTCCAGCGGAGCCTCCATCCCATAGGGCGGCAGCAGCATCAGCGCGCCGCTAAGCAAAAGAAGGGCGGCCGCAACCTGGCCGAACTGGCGTACCAGAACCCGCGGCGGGCCGGTCACGCTGAACAGGCCGCGCCGGTGCAGCAGGCGCGCGGCCAGGGCAACCCCCAGGATGACAAAGCCGAAGCCGCCCAGCAGCAGCAGCAGCGCGGCCGGGTTCTTGCCGCCCGCCAGCCCGTCCAGCCAGGGGCCGGGCCAGACGGCAGAGGCCGCCCCGTAGAGCGCCGCAGACCCGGTGAAGCTCACCGCGACGGCAAGCCCCAGCCCGGCGATCAGCCGCCAAAGCTCCTTTTGCACCCGGGCCGGCCGGACCAGCGCCTCGTGGGCGGTGTACCGCGGGCTACCTGGCATGGGAGGAGGTCTTTGCCCGTTCTGAAGGGTGGCGCAGCTTCAGCCCACTTGCGTGAATGGCATCCGCAGCCCCTGCAAGATGCCCGGCAGTGGCCTGCAGCAGCCGCAGCGCCGCTTTCGGATCGCTGCCAATCACAGCAAGGAAACCGGCACCGCTGATCCGCAACACCCGGGTGCGGACCTGAGCCACGCAATCCACCCGGTAGCTGCCCTTCAGGATCACCGCCAGATCGCCGGCCAATTGGCCGGGGCCGGCCACCGATACGGGGGCATCCTGCGGATCACCGCCGGGCCAGCGCAGCTCCAGCGCGCCCGAAGTGCACAGCAGCACGTCCTGTGCCTCGGTATCATGGGCAAACGCAAGGGTTCCTGCGGGCAGATCCTGCCATTCCCCGGCAAAGGCCAGCAGTCGCTGGTTGCGCCGGCCCAATCCTTTGAACAGATCTGCAGCGGCCACCGCAGACAGTTTGGAATCAGCCCCTTCCGCTCCGCCCCCGCGGCCCGCAGAGCTGAGCCGCCCGCTCTCTATGCTGACGTAGAGGTCATAGCTTTCAGGCGACTGAAACTGCTCTTCGAGGAAGATCATCGCGGTGCCCGGCATCATCCCCTTGAGGCTGCGGCGCAGGGCGCGGCGGCTGTCTTCGTCCTGGCTGGCCAGCACCTGGTCAAGGATCAGCACATCGGGCTGCTTGACCGCGGCACGTGACAGGGCAGCCCGCTCCTGCAGCACAGGGGCCAGCTTGGCTCCGCCCGGTCCCGCCGGCAGGCTGTAAAGCGTCAGCGCCAGTGCCTGGCGCAGGCCCGCCTTAGTCAAAGCCGCCATCACCAGATCCTCCACCCGGCGCTGCGCCTCGCCGCCGGAGGCGGCAAGCTTTCCGTAGAGGGCATTCTCCAGAATGCTGAGCCGGCCGGAACAGGTGTTTGCGGAAAGGGGCGTGAACCGGTCCGCAAGCGCCGCGCGCCATTCCGCGCCACGCGCCGCACGGGCTGCGCTCACCGCCTGTTTGAAATCCTCCGGCAGTTCCGCCCCGGCCTGCTGTTCGCTGACGCGGAACAGCACTACAATGACGGCGGCCCGTTCCCCCGGCGATGGTTCAGGAGCCGCCGGGCGGTGAAACCGCTCGGCCAGCGCGCAGAGCGCGGTGAAGGCGCCGGGATCCAGCCCAAGACCGGCCAGCAGCGGATGGGCCGCGCCCTCCGGGCCGAAGGTCCGGCGCAGCCGGTCTGCAAGCGCGAGCCCGGCGCTGAAGGCCGTCCCGGCCAGACCCGCCTC
>CAJXHQ010000474.1 GCA_913054485.1 uncultured Paracoccaceae bacterium | reverse complement strand
CGGACACCTACTACACGATCGCCACTCTGGAGGACGGAAGGCTGACACTGAGTGCGGCAAACGGGTTCAAACGCTCGGCTCTGGAGGCCAACCAGGAGCGGCTGGATTTCTGGATCACCTACCTGAAGGACAACGGCCTCAAAGACAGCGGTCTCAAGGACAACGGCAGCTGATCACAGCTGTGGCAGCGGGTCGGGGGCGTCGCTGTGCTGCGGCAGGGCAGAGATCGCGCAGCCATCCGACACCTCGCGCCACATCGGCACGTTCAGTGACATCTGGCACTGCGCCATGAACATCCGCCCGTCCACCTGCAGGCAGATGGTCTCGCCCAGCTCGATCCGCGCGCCGGAGGTGTCGGTGCAATAGCAGTCGATCGTCTTGCCGTTCATATTGTAATCGGCAAGCGCGGGCTGGGCACTCAGGCAGAGGATCGCAATGGCTCTGGCGGTTTGCATGCGGACAGCATATCACAGGTGGCAGCCAGACCCAAAACGGACGAAACGCCACATGGTGCCCGAAGAACGCCTTGAACAGATTATCCAGCGGTTTCAGTACCTCGAAGCCGCCATGGCCGATGGCGCGGCGGGCGGCGATATTGCGGCGCTGGCCAAGGAGTATTCGGACCTGAAACCGGTGGTGGAGCAGATCGCAGCCTACCGCACCCTGCTGGATGATCTGGCCGAGGCCGAGACCATGCTGGCGGATCCCGACATGAAGGAGCTGGCCGAAGAAGAGCTGCCCGCCCTGAAGGCGGCGCTGCCCGAGGCGGAACATGCGCTGCAACTGACGCTGCTGCCCAAGGACGCCGCGGATGCGCGCCCGGCAATGCTGGAAATCCGCCCCGGCACCGGCGGTGACGAGGCGGCCCTTTTTGCCGG
This sequence comes from uncultured Paracoccaceae bacterium, assembly GCA_913054485.1. Lineage (GTDB taxonomy): Bacteria > Pseudomonadota > Alphaproteobacteria > Rhodobacterales > Rhodobacteraceae > FREY01. Next base: position 2,511 of record CAJXHQ010000474.1, on the reverse strand, counting down.
TGACCTGCTGCGCATGTACCAGCGCTACTGTGAAACACGCGGCTGGAAATTCGAGATCATCGAGGAACAGGCCACCGAGCTGGGCGGTATCAAGGAAGTGGTCGCCCATATCAAAGGCGAGAATGTCTTTGCGCGCCTCAAATACGAAAGCGGCGTGCACCGGGTTCAGCGGGTGCCGGCCACCGAAAGCGGTGGCCGTATTCATACTTCAGCCGCCACCGTTGCTGTGCTGCCCGAGGCAGAAGATGTGGATATTCAGGTCGATGCGGGTGACATCCGTATCGACACAATGCGCGCCTCCGGCGCTGGCGGCCAGCATGTCAACACCACCGACTCGGCCGTTCGGATCACCCACCTGCCAACCGGGCTGATCGTGACAAGCTCGGAGAAGTCCCAGCACCGCAACCGCGAGATCGCCATGCAGGTGCTGAAGACGCGGCTTTATGACCTGGAACGCCAGCGGATCGACAGTGAACGCTCCGCCGACCGGGCCTCGCAGGTCGGCTCCGGCGACCGGTCTGAACGCATCCGCACCTATAATTTTCCGCAAGGGAGAATGACCGATCACCGTATCAACCTGACGCTATACAAGCTGGATCAGGTGATGACCGGGGATCTGGATGAGATCGTTGATGCGCTGACCGCTGATGATCAGGCGCGCCTGCTGGCGGAGATGGGCACATGAGCGGCCAGACCGCCGCCCAGGCCATGGCCGCCGCCGCGGCCCGGCTGCGCGCAGCCGGTGTCAGCGACCCGGCGCGCGACGCCCGTGTGCTGCTGGCTCATGCCGCCCGGATTGAGGCCAGCCGGGTGACATTGATTGCGCCCGAGGAACTCTCTGAGGAGGTCTCCGACCGGTTTGAGCAGCTGATCGCACTGCGCGCAATCCGCGTGCCAGTGTCGCATCTGATCGGCGAGCGGGAATTCTACGGCCGCCGTTTCAAAGTCTCCGGCGATGTGCTGGACCCGCGCCCGGAAACCGAATGCCTGATCGAAGCGGCCCTGTCGGCGCCCTATGCCCGGGTGCTGGATCTCGGCACCGGTTCGGGCTGCATTCTGGTCACGCTGCTGGCGGAACGGGAAGAGGCCACCGGGCTGGGGGTAGACCTCAGCGAGGCGGCCTGCTTGCAGGCCAGCGCCAATGCGGTGCTGCACCGGGTCGAAGACCGGGCTGATATCCGCCAGTCCGATTGGTTTATGGGCGTTGAGGGGCAGTTTGACCTCATAGCCTCTAACCCGCCTTACATTGCGGCCGATGAAATGCCCGGCCTGTCGGAAGAAGTGCGGCGCCACGAGCCGGAAATGGCGCTGACCGATGGCGGTGACGGGCTGGCCGCCTACCGGGCGATTGCCGCCGGCGTGATGGCCCATCTGAAGCCGGGAGGACGGATCATGGTGGAAATCGGCCCGACCCAGGCTGATGCGGTCTCCAGTCTGTTTGCCGAAGCCGGATTGCAGGGCATTTCAGTGGTGCGTGATCTGGACCGGCGCGACCGTGTGGTCTGTGCTTTCCGCGCCGCATAAGCGAAAATAGACCGCGGAATTACGCCTTTTTGCAGGAAAAAAGTCAAAAAACCGGTGCTGCCCCTTGTTTGCAGCCTCGGGACATGGTTACACACGTATGTCGCTGATGAGACGGGAGCAGCTTGTTCCCCCGCGACACCAAGCCCAAAAATGGTCGGAGATCAGGCGCAGGCAAAGCCCGCCGGTATCCACAACACTACGAACCAAGGCTGACGTTAGACATTATGAGATCGTCCAAATCCCGTTCGCGGTCGAAGTCGAACCGCAACCGTCCTACAGGCACCAACGTCGTCAACCGCGTGTTTGACAGCTCAGGCCCCGAAGGCAAGGTGCGCGGCACGCCGCAGCAGATCATTGATAAATATAACCAGCTGGCGCGCGATGCCCAACTGGGCAACGACCGTGTTGCGACAGAGAACTTCCAGCAGCACGCCGAACATTACCTGCGCATGCTGAGCGAAGCGCAGCGCGAGATCGATGCCCGCCGCGAGGAGCAGGAGCGCCAGAACCGCGAGCGCCAGGCCGAGCGCGACCGCGAACGCGCCGAGCGCCAGCAGCGCCAGGAACAGCGCCATCAGGAACAGCGCCACCAGGAACAGCGCCACCAGGACCGCGATTCCGAACCGCAGCAGCGCAGCGCCGACAAGGCAGAGCAATCCGCGGCACCAGCACCAGCACCGGCCCCGTCTCAGACCCCGGCCTCAGACCCCGGAAGCGCCCCCCAGCCCGACGTGCTGGACCTGGCCGGCTCGGAAGACAGCAGCGCCTCTGGCCTGGTGGAAACCCCGGAAAGCAAGCCAAAGAAAGCCCCGGCCCGCAAGCCGCGCGCGCGCAAGGCCCCGGCCAAGGAAGCTGCGGCGGACGGTGAAGCCCCGGCAGCGGATGCTGAGGCCGCACCGGCCGAAAAGCCCAAGCGCCGCCCGCGCAAGAAGGCAGAGCCCAAGGAGGCCGCCGCCGAGCCCGCGCCCGCGCCCTCCAACCCTGGTG
>CAJXHQ010000473.1 GCA_913054485.1 uncultured Paracoccaceae bacterium | reverse complement strand
ATTTCTCAAGATTGCCGCCGAAGTCGCTGGACAGGAACGATTTTTCAGAAATGGTCGGGCTGGTGAAAGAGCTGAGCGATGCGGATGCGGCGGCCACGCTGACGGCCATGTGCGCGGCCGGGGCGGCGCAGGGCATGGAACATTGCCCGGAAGCGCCTTCGGCTGTTCTTGTCACCGGCGGCGGCCGCAAGAATCCGGTGCTGATGGAGATGCTGCGGGTGTCGCTGGACTGTCCGGTGAAACCTGTCGAGGACATCGGTCTGGACGGCGACATGCTGGAAGCGCAGGCCTTTGCCCATCTTGCCGTGCGGGTGGCGCGGGGCATGCCGACCTCCTGTCCGGGCACCACAGGAGTGAAAGCCTGCGTGGGCGGCGGCGTGGTCAGCGTGCCGTCAGCATGACGGAGTCAGCGGCGTTCCAGTTGAGAGATAAGCGTCTGCCCGGGTGGGCGCGGTACGCGCCACGGGCATGCGCCCGCCGTGGGGCGGGCAGGCGCCTGCCTGCAGCTTGCGCTGCAGGCCGTGGTCTGACAGTTCGAGTTGAATGCAGGCAATGCAAATCAGTCAGCGATTGCCTTGAGGTAATCCCCGGTGAACTCCGCATAACCTTCCGAGGTGCTTTTCAAGTGCGCCTGCGTGATCCGGTGGAAGGCCGGCAACTGGTGAAAAGGCACATTCGGGTAGGAATGATGTTCTGCGTGATAGGGCATGTTCCAGGCCAGGAAGCGCACGATCCGGTTGGTGAAGGTGGTGCGCGAGTTCTCCAGCATATTGGCCACCGGCGGGCAGAGCCCGTGTTCTGCCAGAAGGTAAGCGCGCAGGAAAGGCTGGCCGATCATCAGCGGCACCAGCCAGAGCCACAATGCCAAGGGCGAGGCGAAAAGACTTGCCAGAACAATTGCATAGAGGCCAAGGATAATCCGTGCTTCGCGCCGCATGCTGCGATGCCGGCGGGCAGGCAGGTAGGGCGAGGTGATCTCGCCAAACGCATTGGTCCACAGCGTCCTGACCATGCCGCGCCAATAGCCCCAGCCGCTAAGGTAGAGCAGCCACTGCTGCAGGGTCGCGGGACGCGGGCCGCTCTCCAGCTCGGGATCGCGGTCGGGGTCGTTGGTGTATTTGTGATGCGCCAGGTGGAAGTAGCGGAACCAGATGAAGGGCAGGGCCATCAGCGCCGCAATGGCGTGACCCACCCATTCGTTCATCCACACGGATTTGAACGGCGTCTGGTGGGTGCACTCGTGGCTGAGCGTGAAAAGGAACACAAGCAGGATGCCCTGCGGCAGCATCAGCACCGGCCAGAACGGAACCTGCGCCGCAATGCCCGCGGTGCACAGCGCCATGGCCAACACATAAAGCGCCAGATGCCGCAGCCCCCTGGAGTCCGAACGTTCCGTCAGCGCAGCCTTGGTTTCCGGGGGCAGCGATTTCACCAGTTGCGTATGATCCATACTGGACAGATATGTCCAGACCGCTGCGGCGGTCAAGGAATTTCAGCCGCGCGGGATGTCGAAACCGGGTGCGGCCAGCTCAAACCCCTCAAACTGGAAGCCGGGCGACACGGTGCAACTGACCAGCGTCCAGTCGCCGGTAGAGCGCGCCGCCTGCCATTGGCCTTGCGGAATCACGATCTGCGGCCGGCCTTTGGCAAGGTCTGGGGTCAGCAGGTGATCCTGCGCCGGGCCTTTTTCTGTTGCGCTGATGCTCAGCACCAGCGGCGCACCGGAGTGGTAGAGCCAGATCTCTGCCGCATCGACCCGGTGCCAGTGGCTGGCCTCATTAGCGCCAAGCAGGAAGTAGATGCAGGTGCCGGTGGGGCGGCCCGCGTTGGCTGCGCGCCAGGTCTCCCTGAACCAGCCGCCCTCCGGGTGGCGTTCCAGGCCGAGGGTTTCGATGATCTCTTCTGCGGTCATGGCGCTGTCCCCTGCGCTTTGTGGTGGTAAATCTGTATCTGGCGCATATGTTTGCGCCATGACTTTGACAATCCCCTTCGACAATACATATGCCCGCCTCGGGACAGGTTTCTACGCCAATCAGCTTCCGGTGCCGGTAAAAGCACCCGAGCTTTTGGCCTTCAACGGGGATCTGGCGCAGATCCTGCGCGTCTCTGGCGGCGAGACCGCAGAAATGGCGCAGGTCTTTGCGGGAAATACGGTGCCGGATGGGGCTGAACCCCTGGCGCAGCTCTATGCCGGCCACCAGTTTGGCAACTTCAATCCGCAGCTCGGCGACGGGCGTGCGCTGCTGCTCGGCGAAGTCACGGGTGCAGACGGTCAGCGCTACGACATCCAGCTGAAAGGCTCGGGTCCCACGGCGTTCTCCCGCAACGGCGACGGGCGCGCCTGGATAGGGCCGGTACTGCGCGAATATGTTGTGTCGGAAGCGATGCATGCGCTCGGCATCCCGACAACCCGCGCGCTGGCAGCCGCCGCTACGGGCGAGACTGTCTGGCGGGAAGGCGGCAAGCCCGGCGCGGTGCTGACCCGCGTGGCCGCCAGCCACCTGCGCGTCGGCACGTTCCAGGTTTTTGCGTCACGCGGCCAGATTGAGAACCTGAAAGCGCTGACAGATTATGCGATCCGGCGCCATTATCCGGAGGCAGATGGCCCCATGGGTCTGCTGCGCGCAGTCCGCGATGCTCAGAGCAAGCTCATCGCGGCCTGGATGTCCGTTGGCTTCATCCATGGGGTGATGAACACGGATAACTGCGCCATCTCGGGCGAGACCATCGATTACGGGCCCTGCGCTTTCATGGATGTCTACCATCCCAATACGGTCTTCAGCTCGATCGACCGGACGGGCCGCTATGCCTATTCGAACCAGCCCGATATCGCGGTCTGGAACCTGGCGCAGCTTGCCACCGCGCTGATCCAGCAGATGGATGATCCGCAAGAGGGTGTCGAGGAAGCGACTGAGATCGTGCATGCCATGCCTGGGCTCATGCAATCCGAATGGCTGACCCGGTTCCGGGCCAAGCTGGGGATTTCCTCTGAGCAGGCTGGAGACAAGGAGCTGGTGACCGGCCTGCTGACCCGCATGGCCGAGGGTCAGGCTGATTTTACAAATATGTTCAGCGCTTTGTGGGGCGGCACTGCGCGCGATCACTTTTTGGATCCGGCTGCCTTCGACGCCTGGCAGCAGGATTGGGCTGCCCGCCTGGAGGGTGAGCCGGACCCGGCGCAGGTGATGAGGCAGGCTAATCCGGTCTTCATTCCCCGCAATCACCGGATCGAGGAGATGATCGCGGCGGCTGTCGAAGGTGACTTTGCGCTGTTTCACCGGATGAACGAAGTTCTGGCACGCCCCTTTGAGGATCAGCCGGAACATGCAGCGCTGATGCGGCCGCCTTTGCCGGAAGAAGTTGTGAAGGCGACGTTCTGCGGGACGTGACGCAGACGGGGCTCTGCCCCC
>CAJXHQ010000472.1 GCA_913054485.1 uncultured Paracoccaceae bacterium | reverse complement strand
TGGAAACTCAACCGGTTGACAAAAGCGCCGCCGGTTGCGCCGCGCTGGGTGCGGATCAGGGATTGCGCCGCCAGCCGCTTCAGCGCCTCGCGTACCGTCGGGCGGGAGACCTGGAACTGGTCCGCCAGCTCTGCCTCTGACGGCAGCCGCTCTCCCACCAGCAGATCACCGGTGATGATTGCTTCCTTGATGGCCCCGGCTATCTGAACAGACAGGCCTGCGGGGCTGTTGGGATCGATCTTCATGGCGGACCTGCTGCCGGTGGTGAGGGTAAAATTCATTTGTCAGACATTTGATGCGGTGGCAAGGCTTGGGTCAAATGTAAGACAATTGAAACGGCGCGATTCGAAGGGGGAGACGCGATGACGGCGATGCTGAAAAATCGGTCTGGAGCATGGCAGGCGGGCGCGGGCCGGCACGTTCTGCGCAGTTATGTGCGCGTGTGCGGTGCTGTGCGTCCCGTCCGGTCTTGTTCCGATCTGAAGCGGCGGCGCCAGCGGTCCTGACCGCGCGGACGGTTCTGGCGGGCGGTGTCATGCGCCTTGCCTGCACGGGACTGAGGAGCCTTTTGTGTATTTGAGGAAATGCCGGACCGGCACCGATGGTAGCGAGTTTACCTGTATAATGGAGAGAAATCATGGCGTTGCACGCTGATACAACACTGGCAAGGGCCGGGCTGGCTGCCCGCCGGGGGCCGCTCATGGCCTGCGCAGACAGGCCTCGTTCTCAGGAGGTTAATCAATGGCTTTGATATCACCGTCCCGGCGGCTGCGCAGGACACCTTTTTCGGAAGGGGTCGAGGCGGCAGGCCTGAAGGCCTATACTGTTTACAATCACATGCTGCTGCCGACGGTTTTTGAAAGCGTCGAGGCGGATTATCATCACCTGAAACGGCACGTTCAGGTCTGGGATGTGTCCTGCGAGCGACAGGTGGAACTGCGCGGCCCGGATGCCGGGCGGCTGATGCAGATGCTGACCCCGCGCGATCTGCGCGGCATGACGCCGGGCCAGTGCTTCTATGTGCCCATCGTGGACGAGACCGGCGGCATGCTGAATGACCCGGTTGCGGTTAAACTGGCTGAGGACCGCTGGTGGATCTCGATCGCAGACAGTGATCTGCTGTACTGGGTCAAGGGCATCGCCAATGGCTGGCGGCTGGATGTGCTGGTGGACGAACCCGATGTGTCGCCGCTGGCCATTCAGGGCCCGAAATCGGAGGAGCTGATGGAGCGGGTCTTCGGACCTGCGGTCCGAAAAATCCGTTTCTTCCGTTTCAGCGTTTTTCAATTCCAGGGGCGCGATGTTGTTATCGCGCGCTCGGGCTATTCAAAACAGGGCGGGTTCGAGATCTACGTGGAAGGCGGCGATCTGGGCATGCCCCTTTGGAACGCGCTGTTCGAGGCCGGCGAAGATCTTCAGGTCCGCGCCGGCTGCCCCAACCTGATCGAACGGATCGAGGGCGGCTTGCTGAGCTACGGCAACGACATGACCGACGACAACACGCCGCATGAATGCGGGCTGGGGCGGTTCTGCGACACCCATACGGCGATTGGCTGCATCGGGCGCGACGCCCTGCTGCGCGTCGCCAAGGAAGGGCCTGTCCAGCAGATCCGCCCGCTGTCGATTGGCGGCGATGCGGTGCCGCCCTGTACCGAATTCTGGCCGCTCTATGCGGGTGGACAGCCGGTGGGACGGGTTTCCTCCGCCGCGTGGTCGCCGGACTTCAAGGCAAACGTGGCGATCGGCATGGTGCGGATGACGCATTGGGATGCGGGCAGCCGGCTGGAGGCCGAGACCCCGGATGGAATGCGCACCGTTAAAGTGCGCGACAGGTTTTGGATTTGAAGGAGATGGCAATGTTCAACGCATTGGTTATCCGCAAGGACGAGGAAAGCGGCAAGACCAGCGCCGCAGTGGAACAGCTGACACTGGATGATCTGCCGGAAGGTGAAGTGACCGTGGCGGTGGAATACTCCACCGTGAACTACAAGGACGGCCTGTGCATCGGGCCGGGCGGCGGGCTGGTGCGTAAGTATCCGCATGTGCCGGGGATCGATTTTGCCGGAACGGTCGAAGCCTCTACGGACGCGCGCTACAAACCCGGCGACAAGGTGGTGCTGACCGGCTGGCGTGTCGGTGAGGCCCATTGGGGCGGCTACGGCCAGAAGGCGAATGTGCGCGCCGACTGGCTGGTGCCGCTGCCGGAGGGGCTGGATACGCGCCAGGCCATGGCAGTGGGGACGGCAGGTTTTACCGCCATGCTGGCAGTGATGGCGCTGGAGGACCAAGGGCTGGAGCCCGGCCACGGTCCGGTGTTGGTCACCGGCGCTGCCGGCGGTGTCGGTTCGGTTGCCACGGCGATCCTGGCGAACCTCGGCTATGAGGTTGCGGCTGTGACAGGACGGCCGGAGACTGAAGAGTATCTGCGCGGTCTGGGCGCCACACAGATCGTGGCGCGCGAGGAGATCAACGAGACGGTCAAACGGCCGCTGGAGAGCGAAAGCTGGGCCGGCTGTGTGGACGCCGTGGGCGGCGCGATGCTGGCGCGGGTTCTCGGCCAGATGAAATACGGCGCCTCGGTATCTGCCGTCGGTCTTGCGGGCGGGGCAGGGCTGCCGGCCACTGTCATCCCCTTCCTGCTGCGCGGCGTGAGCCTTTTGGGCATCGATTCCGTGATGCAGCCCTATGCGAACCGTGTCCGCGCCTGGGAGCGCATTGCCCGCGATCTGCCGATGGACAAGCTGGAGGCCATGGTGCGTCCCGCAACGCTGTCGGATCTGCCTGATCTGGGGGCTGGTATCCTGAAGGGCCAGGTGCAGGGCCGCGTCGTGGTCGACGTCAACGCCTGACGGCGTCGGCACCGGGCGGCACGGACCGCCCGTTGCAGGGTTAGTTCATTTCGCCGGCATTGGCGATCGGTGCGCGGAAATTGGGGGTGCGGAATGGCGCCTTGCTGGCTTGGCCGAGCGGAATGCTCAGCCCGAACTTGACCGTGTGAAAAATGACCTTGTTGGTTTCATATGTGCGTTCCACTTTCACAAAGTCGCCTTGGTATTCTGTGAACCATTTGAACCGCTTGCCCAGCGGAGCTTCATAGCGGAGCCCTGCCTGAACCCACTCGCCCCGGTCCTCATCCAAAGATTCCCCGAAGTCACCGGCCCCAAGGGCCAGGTTTACTGAGAGCTCACCCTGGCCAAACGCCCAGCGGTGGCCCGCGTTGATATAGGAGAGGTCCTCGATACCGTCCTGATCGTAGGCTGTTCCGTCGTCCTTCATCCGCATATGGCCTGCCTGAAGGAAACTGTTTCCCCAGGCCTTTTCGGCACCTATGCCCCAAATCGGCCCCGAGGAATCGCTGTCGGCGTGATTGTTACCATCCGCCCAGGTGGCATAAACCCCCCAGGGATCCTGGCTGGCACTCC
>CAJXHQ010000471.1 GCA_913054485.1 uncultured Paracoccaceae bacterium | reverse complement strand
ACGCTTCAGGCAGGCCGGGGGCGGCGGCAAAATCCTCGAAGGAGCGTTCGTGGAAGCGGATATTGTCCAGCCCGGCCTCGGCGGCCAGATCGCGGGCATTGGCCATCTGCGCGGGGTTGAAGTCCATCGCGTGGATCTCGGCCTGCGGGTTGGCCGCGGCAATCAGATTGGCGCTGAACCCTTGACCGCAGCCCAGCTCGCAGATCTGCAAGGGACCGCCCGCTGCGGGATGTTTCAGCCCCGCTGCCGTGGCGCAGAAGCCCAGATGCGAGGGCGCAAGCTCGCGGGTGAATTCATGGGGGTAGTCAAGCTCGGCCACATAGCCGGAGGTCCAATCGGTCATGTCTCGCCTTTCTGGCGTCTGCTGGTCGCATTTTGCTGACCGGCAGTTAGGCAGAAAGGTCTGTGCAATTTGTTAACCGGCGCTCAGGCGAGGATGCCCGCGACCAGATCGGCGGTGGCAGCATGGACCTCTGCACGGCTTACCGAGGGCGCATCGGTGAAGACCGGATTGCCCGCCTGCGCATCATGATCGGCAGGCTGGTCCAGGAATGTGTAGTGTCCAACCTCAGCGCCCAGGCTGTGAAGGCGGAAGGCACTGTTCTGCGCGGTGAGCCAGCGGGCGCAGGCTCCGGTGGGGGCTTCACGGTCGGCCTCGCCGATCAGCAGGGCGGCGGGCAGGCTGACGGAAGTCAGTGAAGCGGCGGTGAAGGCGCGTACCGGCGGCGGCGGGGCAATGGCGGCGACGGCGCGGATGCGGTGGTCGCGCAGGTCACGCCCCTCCGAGGTCCAGGAGCGGCGGAAGGCAAAGGAGCTGCGCATCAGTTCCGGGATATGGCTTGCCGCATCCGGCATCTCCCGCGGGCCGCCGCCGGAGATCCGGGTCTCCGCCATCCAGCGCTGGAACTGCCTGTGGGAGGTGACCGCCCCAGCCAACGCCAGCACCGCATAAGCGCCGAGCGAGAAGCCCGCAGCCGTGACGCGGGACATGTCCAGATGGCCGGTCAGGAAACTGTCCTCATGCATTGCGGTCAGCAGGATCGATAGATCCGCAGGACGCTCCTACCAGCACAGGAACCCTTCGGGGCAATAGGGCTCGATGCCGGTATTGCCGTGGTGCTGTGGGGCAAGGACCACATGGCCCCGTGCAACCAGCGCGCGGGCCAGCCAGCCGAGGCTTTCTGCCGTTCCGCCGGTGCCGTGGGACAGCAGCACAACCGGGTAAGGCCCGCCGCTGGCAATTTCCGCGCCGGGACGGATTTCTCCGGCGTCAAACAACGGATCTGGCGGCAGGGGTTGCGTGGCATTGCCATCGGCAGGGTACCAGGCCGACCAAGCGATGGGGCGCGGGCCGGAGTTCTGCCAATTGGTGCGATTTGTGTCCTTGATGAGGCCTGTTCTGTAGCCTGTGCCGTTCATTTGGTCCCCCTGATCGGCTGCAGAGTCCGGAAACCGGGGCAGTTTTCAAGTTAGGAATCCTTGCCCTGGATAACTGGAAGGCCGCCCGTTGGGGCGGCCTTTGCTGTCTGGTTCAGTCCGGTCTTCAGAGGCTGACCGGGGGCACCATTCCGACGATCTCATACGTCTGCTTCAGGATCGGCGCGGTGATTGCGCGGGCGCGTTCGGCGCCGCGGGTCAGGATCTTGTCGATCTCGTCCTGCTGATCCATCAGGCGGGACATTTCCACGCCGATCGGGGCCAGTTTTTCGACCGCCAGTTCCGCCAGCATCGGCTTGAACTCGGAGAACTGCTTGCCGCCCACATCCGCCAGCACCTGATCGACGCTTTGTTCGGAGAGGGCGGCGAAGATGTCCACCAGATTGCGCGCCTCGGGGCGCTCTTCCAGGCCCTTGGCCTCGGAAGGCAGCGCGTCCGGGTCGGTCTTGGCCTTGCGGATCTTCTTGGCAATCGCATCCGCATCATCGGTCATGTTGATGCGGGAAGCATCCGACGGGTCGGATTTCGACATCTTCTTGGTGCCGTCGCGCAGCGACATCACGCGGGTGGCCGCGCCCTCGATCACCGGTTCTGTCATCGGGAAGAAATCGACGCCATAGTCGTTGTTGAACTTGGCGGCGATGTCGCGGGTCAGCTCCAGGTGCTGTTTCTGATCCTCGCCCACGGGCACATGGGTGGCGTGGTAGACCAGAATGTCGGCGGCCATCAGGGCAGGGTAGGCAAACAGGCCCAGCGAGGCGTTCTGCTGGTTCTTGCCGGCCTTGTCCTTCCACTGGGTCATCCGCTGCATCCAGCCCATGCGGGCGACGCAGTTGAAGATCCACGCCAGCTGCGCGTGTTCCGGCACTTGGGACTGGTTGATCAGGATCGACTGTTCCGGGTCAATTCCAGACGCGATGAAGCCGGCGCAAAGCTCGCGCGTGGATTTCAGGAGGTCCTTGGGGTCCTGCCAGACGGTGACCGCATGCAGGTCGACCATGCAGTAGACGGTCTCCACGTCCTTGGCCTGCCAGTCGACGAACCGCTTCACGGCACCGAGGTAGTTGCCAAGGTGCAGGTTGCCCGAGGGCTGGATCCCCGAGAAGACGCGCGGGGTGAAGCTGGTTTCAGTCATTGCGGAAAACTCCCGTCTGGAAAAATCGCTCCCCGTCGCTTACCCATGAGCCTGCGCATCGTCAACCGGTGCCGGGCCGCGGCATCCCGCGGCCGTGAAGGAGAAGAGCAGAAATGAGCAATAACCCCGATCCCAGCCCGGTGAACCCGCTGCCTGCCGCGGTGGTGGCGCTGGTGCTGATCATTATCGGCATCGAGGCAGTGTTTGCGCTGGCTGAGCGCGGCATCCTGGGCGGTCCCGGCGGGATCGGCTGGCGGATGAATGCGATCCAGTCCTACGCCTTCTCGGGCGAGATCTTCCGGTGGATGTGGGAAACAGGACAATGGCCGGCAGAACACCTGATCCGCTTTGTCTCCTACCCCTTCGTGCATGCGGCCTTCACTCAGACTTTGTTTGTCTGTGTCTTTGTGCTGGCCATGGGCAAGATGGTGGGCGAGGTGATGGGTGATGCAGCGATGGTGGTTATCTTTATCCTGTCGGGTGCCGGCGGCGCGCTGGGCTATGCGTTGCTGGTTTCTTCGCAATATCCGCTGATTGGCGGGTTCCCCGCCGTTTACGGCCTCATTGGGGCCTTTACCTATCTGTTGTGGCGCTCGCTGTCGCTGGTCGGCGCGCAGCAGAGCCGGGCGTTTTCGCTGATTGCCTTCCTGATGGGGATCCAGCTTCTGTTCGGCCTACTGTTCGGGGGTACTGCGGATTGGGTGGCGGACCTGTGCGGTTTTGCCACCGGTTTTGGCCTCAGCATTTTTCTGGCACCTGGCGGCTGGGCGCGTATTCGCAGCAAAATCCGGCACGACTGAGGCCACGCGCGCCGCGCCGCGGCGCAGGAGGGGCGCTGCCCCCGCCGCCCTG
>CAJXHQ010000470.1 GCA_913054485.1 uncultured Paracoccaceae bacterium | reverse complement strand
GATAGGCTTCGGCATCAAACAGCGGGAAGGCACCCTTTACCTTAGCCAGTTCAACCGAGGCCAGATAGGACGCGCGGGCGATGGCTTTCAGCCAGGCTTCGGTCTGCTGCGCGGCATCGTCGGTGCCGTATTCCAGTCCCAGCATCAGCAGCGCGTCGGCGAGGCCGGTGACGCCGAGGCCGATACGGCGTTTGTTCTGGGCTTCGCGCGCCTGTGCCTCCAGCGGGAAGTTGGAGGCATCGACCACGTTATCCATCATGCGGACAGCGGTGGCGACCAGCTCCTGCATCGCCTCCGGGTCCAGCTCGGCATCGTTCTCAAACGGGTTTTTCACCAGCCGGGCGAGGTTGATCGAGCCCAGCAGGCAGGCGCCGTAGGGCGGCAGAGGCTGCTCGCCGCAGGGGTTGGTGGCGGCGATCTGCTCCACGTAGGACAGGTTGTTGGCCTTGTTGATGCGGTCGATGAAGATCACACCCGGCTCGGCGTAATCATAGGTCGCCTGCATGATCTTGTTCCACAGATCGCGCGCGTTGACCGTGTGGTAGACCTTGCCGCCGAACTGCAGCTCCCAGGGGCCGTCGGCCTTCACGGCTTCCATGAAATCATCCGTCACCAGCACCGACATGTTGAACATGCGCAGGCGGGCGGAGTCGGATTTGGCGGTGATGAACTGTTCTACGTCCGGGTGGTCGCAGCGCATGGTGGCCATCATCGCACCGCGGCGCGAGCCTGCCGACATGATGGTGCGGCACATGGCGTCCCAGACATCCATGAAGGACAAGGGGCCGGAAGCGTCTGCCGCCACGCCTTTCACATCGGCGCCGCGCGGGCGGATGGTGGAGAAGTCATAGCCGATGCCGCCGCCCTGCTGCATGGTCAGCGCGGCCTCTTTCAGCATATCGAAAATGCCGCCCATGCTGTCCGGCACGGTGCCCATGACAAAGCAGTTGAACAGGGTCACCTGGCGCGCGGTGCCGGCCCCTGCGGTAATGCGGCCTGCGGGCAGGTATTTGAAGTCCTCCAGGGCGTTGTAGAACTTCTCTTCCCACTCATCCGGGTTCTTTTCGACCTTCGCCAGGTCACGGGCGATACGCCGCCAGCTGTCTTCCACAGTCGCGTCGATCGGGGTGCCATCCGCCTGTTTGAAGCGGTATTTCATGTCCCAGATCTGTTCGGCAATGGGGGCGGCGAAACGGCTCATAGTATTGATTCCTGATTCCCTGAAAAGGTCGTGAGTGGCGGCTTCGATACACCGTCCCCAGCGGCTAGAACAACCACTCAAATGCGAGTCAGGCGAAGAAAGTTGACGAAACCCTAACACAACAGATTGAAGTTTTCACCCCTCAAGCTACAACATGCAGCAGAAGTGAAGGGAAACAGCATGGCAAATCCGGTCAACCTGATAAAGCTTTCGGTGGGCACGGAGAGTGTTGAGACCCTGGCCGCCTGGCAGGAAATGCGCAGCAGCCAGATGCCCGATGGGCTGCCCCGGCATGTGACACGGATGTGGCCCAAGCGCGAGGCAGAGATTGTTGCGGGTGGCTCGATCTACTGGGTGATCAAGGGCGAGATCCAAGCCCGCCAGCGCGTGCTGCGCATGGATGAGGTGATCGGCGAAGACGGCATCCGCCGCTGCGCCATCGTTCTGGATCCGGAACTGATCCCAACCCAGCGCGCCACCCGCCGCCCCTTCCAGGGCTGGCGCTATCTGAAGGTCGAGGACAGCCCGCCGGACCTGCCGAAGGGCCGGTCCAGCGAAGAGCCGTTGCCGGAGGAGCTGAACCGGGCGCTGGCGGAGATCGGGGTTCTCTGACACCAACCTCGAACATCGGTTCCTGATCGCTAGGGAGGCGCCTCAGTTTTTCAATGCGCATGCTTGGCGGTAGCTCCGCGACAGAAGTTCATTCACAGAACCCTTCTTAGGCTTTTCTTCTTGGCTGACCAAATCGTTCAGACTGCCCATTCCACCAAAAAGCTCCATAAAGCGCGTTACCGAAACACCGTCTGATTGCTCGGCAAGACCGGCAATCTTAGCGACCTTTCCCGCCCAGAACACTTCGCCTTCCGACCTCAAGGCATCCTCCAGAAGCCTTAAACTATGTGCGAATTCACAAACCTCTGGATGTAGGTCCATTAGAGATCGCCTTCCAGATATCTGCCCAATGCTTTCCAAAGCTCCTCCACCGGCTCCACCCCAACCGACAGCCGCACGAAGGCCGGGCTGACGTCATCGCCCCAACGGGCGCGGCGCTCGGCTGAGGTGTGGACACCGCCGAAGGAGGTCGCCGGGCGGATCAGCGGGCAGCTGTTGATGAAGGATTCGGCCTTCTCTTCGCTCTCCAGCGTCAGGGAGATCAGGAAGCCGAAGCTGCTGCATTGCTGCTGCGCCAGCGCATGGGACGGATCACCGGCCAGGCCGGGGTAGCGGATCGCCTGCACTGCGGGATGCCCGGCCAGACGTTCCGCCAGCACCCCTGCGCTTTCACACATGCGGGCATAGCGCACGTCCAGGGTTTCCAGCCCGCGGTGCAGCAGCCAGGCCTCCTGCGGGCCGGGGATCGAACCGGAGAAGGAGCGCCACTCGCCTGCCGCCTCCATGATTGCCGGGTTGCGCGACGCCAGATGCCCCATCAGCGCATCCGAATGGCCGCCCATCGATTTGGTATCGGAGGAGACAACAATATCCACGCCCAGATCCAGCGGGCGCTGCCCCAGAGGTGTCAGCGTGGTGTTGTCGGCGATGCTGATCCCGCCTGCTGCGCGCACCTCCGCAGCGGCAGCTGCCAGATCAACCATGTCGAGCGCCGGGTTGGAGGGGGTCTCGAAGAAGACAACGTCAAAACCTTCAAAACCGCCATCGCGGAAGGCCGCCGTGGGGCGTTCCGTCACTTCGACACCGAGGCCGGCAAGGAACCGCGCCGAGAGCCGCCGGGTGACATAATAGCCGTCGGAGGGGATCAGCAGGCGCGACCCGGTCTTCAGCGTGGCAAACAGCGCCGCCGCAATGGCTGCCATGCCGGACGGGAACGCCAGACAAGGGGCCTGCTCCAAATGCGCCAGCATATGTTCCAGCTGATCCCAGGTCGGATTGCCGGCCCGCACGTAGGAATGTTCGCCCTGCCAGTTGCCGGGCAGATGAAACATCGAACTTTGGGTGAGCGGCAGCGCCACGGGATCGCCCTTGGCAAGCGTGTTGCCGCGCAGGTGCAGCATTTCGCCCAGTTTGGGCGGGGTAGTGTCCGAAGCCGACATATAAGATCCTCCTGCCGCGCAGGAGATACCTGCGGCGGGCCGGATTGCAAGAGCCGCCGGCCCTCCCGCCCCCGCCGCGGCACATCTTATGATGCGCCGGACCGGGTTGGGCGCGGCCCGCGCTGCCGCGCGGGTCCATGGCGCCCCAAGGGGCGCCGGGGCGGCCTGTCAGCCGCC
>CAJXHQ010000469.1 GCA_913054485.1 uncultured Paracoccaceae bacterium | reverse complement strand
GTGCGCCCGCATCCGCATATCGGGCTGGGCACGGTGACATACCTTTACCAGGGTGAATTTGAGCACCGTGATTCCATCGGAACCCACCAGATGATCTATCCCGGCAAGGTGAACTGGGTGGCGGCAGGCAAGGGCGTGACCCATTCTGAACGCACTTCGGAGCAGACCCGCGGCACCGGCAGCAGTCTGTTTGGCATTCAGACCTGGATCGCCCTGCCGGAAAGCCATGAGGACACGGAGCCGGTGTTCGAGCACCATGGCAAGGCAGCGCTGCCGCTCTTGCAGGGCGAGGGCAAGGAGGTGGGGCTGATCCTGGGCAATGCCTGGGGCGAGGCGGCACCGGCGACGCGCTATTCCGGGACGTTTTATGCGGACGTTGTGCTGCAGCCCGCCGCAAGGCTGCCGATGCCGGATGACCACGAGGATCGCGGGATCTATGTGACCCAAGGGGCGGTGGAGGTGGCAGGTGATATCTTTGAGACGGGGCAGATGATGGTTTTCCGCCCCGGCGACCGCATCACCGTGACCGCTGGGCCGCAGGGCGCGCGGCTGATGGCACTGGGCAGGGATACGCTGAACGGGCCGCGCCATATCTGGTGGAATTTCGTGTCTTCTTCGCGCGAGAAGATTGACGAGGCCAAGTCGGCCTGGGCGGCGGCTGACTGGCAGGGCGGCCCTTTCCGTCTGCCGCCGGGCGATGGGGGGGATTTCATCCCGCTGCCGTGACACCGGCCGCCTTGCCGGCAGGGCTGCTGGCCCGTCCGGCAAGAGGGGATAAATAATTATCATGTGAAGGGTTGTGCGGTGGGCGGCGGCGATGCTCTATGGCGATATGACCGCGCCCGCGCATAATCCCATAAAAAGTGTTCTGTGGATGATCCTCACAGGCATGCTTTTTGTCTCGATGACGGCACTGGTCAAATACGTCGGCCGGGATGTGCCTTCGCAGCAGGGTGCCTTCCTGCGCTATTTCTTCGGGCTGGTCTGGCTGGTGCCTGCCTGCCTGCGCATGCTGCGCGAACCGCTGGGCCGCCGGGTCTGGGTGCTGACCGCAGCGCGCGGAGTGTTTCACAGTGCGGCCATCCTGTTCTGGTTCTACGCGCTGACCGAGATCCCCTTTGCCGAAGTCACTGCGATGAATTACCTGACCCCGGTTTGTCTCACCCTCGGTGCGGCGCTGTTCCTGGGCGAGCGGCAGGCGTTGCGGCGGCTGGCGGCGATCGGCGTGGCGCTGATCGGCGCGATGGTGATCCTTCGCCCGGGCATCCGCGAGATCTCTCCCGGCCATCTGGCGATGATCTTCGCCGCGCTGTGCCTGGGCGGTTCCTACGTGATCGGCAAGTTCTTTGCCGACCGGATCGACGCCTCCATGGTGGTGGCGCTTCTGTCGGTGGGCACCACCATCGGCGTTGCCCCCTTTGCGCTGATGGCCTGGCAACCCCTGAGCCTGCAGGCGGCAGGGCTGCTGTTTCTGGTCGCCACCCTGGCCACGGCGGGGCATTACACGATGACCATTGCCTTCAAACTGGCCCCGGTGGCGGTGACACAGCCAGTCACCTTCTTGCAGCTGGTGTGGGCCACGCTGACGGGAATCATCTTCTTTGGCGAGCCGCTGGACATCTGGGTGGTCACAGGCGGCGGGCTGATCCTTGCTGCGGTCAGCTTTATTTCCTGGCGGGAAACAGTTCTCAAGCGGCGGGGGGTCACCCCTGCCATTGCGGCAACAAAACTCTGAAATCCGGACAGATTCCGGCGTCTTTCCGGGGCCGGGATAACGGTCTTATAACAGTTCTCCGTTATTCAAGCGGGTAAATGCCCGTAAAGAGTCCGGAGGCCTGAGATGAAGAAACATGTCTATGCGGTGACTGCCCTTGCCGTTGTGGTGAGCGGAGCAGTCGAATGGGAGCGGCGCAGCTGCGGCCTGGGGCTTGAGTGCCTGGCCGAGGCTCCGGCTCCTGAAAACCTGGAAGAGTTCGAGACCGTCTTCACCATGCAAGGCCTGCCCGAACCTCTTACCGATATTCAATTGCTCAGCGCGCCGCTGACGATGGAGGCGCCCACTGCTAATCCCCGCGCGCAGCTGCTGCTGCCGGTTCCCTCCGTCATGCAGGAAGGCATTCTGAAAGGTCTGCAGGGGGATTGGTACTCCGCCGCGGATGCACAGGATGTCTTCAATGTGGAGGGGACAACCCGCCAGTCGGCCTATGCCGGCGCCGGTGCGGGTGAAGAACGGATCGGGGTCAGCTGGCGCTGCGGCAGCTACTCGGGTGGCGGGTCCTACCTGCGCACGCTGTCGGAGGCGGGTGAGGAAATGTGCTACAGTATCGATAGCCTGAGCGAAGGCGATCTGATGCTGACCTATATGCCGACCGGTGAAAGCCTGCATTATCTGCGCAAGCAATAGGGCCGGTGCGCGATTGCCGCGTCCCTAGGGGGCGGCAGTCGCAAAACTGTCATGCAAGGCGGCTAACTTGCGGCTCCAGGATTAATAGGGAGTCCTTTGGTGAAGCCGCCAAACATCAAGGAAATCCTGCTTGCAGCGGCCCTTCTGACTGGCCCTGCGGCAGCGCAAACCTCTGCCCAGCCCCAATTTCCCCCTTTGCAAGTGGGCGAATCCGTCCGGCTGAAGGTCAATTTCCAGTCCTGCCGCAGCGCCCGGACACCGGGGCAGCAGATCTGCGTGCTCTACAGCGGCGCCAGGAAATATTTTGCTGCGAAAGACGCGGCGACCCGGGTGGCAACTTTCCGTACCCTGGCGGATTCCGTGCCGGGAACCCCCATGGTGGTCGAGGGGATTGTTGAGCAGGCTTTTGGCGGCACAGCCGGTATCCGGCTCAGCAGCGTTTCGGGCCGGGTTGCGGAGTCGCAGGACCGGGTGCTGCAGCGCCTGTAAGGCGATTGGATCTCCGAGGCCGACCCAAACGATGAGTTCACCATCACCGGATCGGAGCGGGACGGCTACTACGCCGGTCTTGGCATTCTGGCCGAGAGCATCTCGGTGCAGGACAGCTGCGGCGGGGTATCCGTCCGTCCGCCGTATCTTTATGCACATGATCAGGAAGGTGGCGTCGGCCTGTGTTATGAGATCGTATCGGCAAGCGCAGATGAGCTGCTGCTCAGCTACCTGCCTCGCGGCAACAGGCTGAGATATCTGCGCAAGAAGTAGGCAAATCAGCTGAGCGCCAGATCGACAACCTGATGCGCCGCGGCGCGGGCGGCGGCTGGGTCAACCGGCTCTTCCGACTGCGCGGCCTGCAGCCAGACCCCGTCCATGTAGCATTGTAAGGCCTGCCGGGCAGTTTCCACATCCTGTTCCGGCAAAAGCGCGCGCAGCTCGGCCAGGAAATGGCTGCGCACCCGGGCGCGGTTGATTCTGTGAATGCGCGACAGCCGCGCCGAATAGGGCGCGCCGGCCCAGAATTGCATCCAGATG